>CAINVS010000231.1 GCA_903854205.1 uncultured Bacteroidota bacterium
AATTGGTAAAAAGCATTCAAACAAACGACAACAACGGTCAGGGTGTATTTAACACTGAAAGCTGGAATGCTTCAGACGAAGGTGGCAACGGTCTTAGTGCAGGTGTTTATTTTTATAGTATCACTGCTGAAGATAACAATGGTAAAATCAAAACCATCCGTGCAAATTCAAATATTAACATAGTGAAATAAGAAACATTAAAAACTAAGTAAGGGATCAAAATTATTGATAAGTAAGTAATGCTCATGAGCGAAACGTGAACTGAACCGAGGCATACAGAGCTCTGAGAATGAAACTTCTTTCCACATTTAAAGAACTCGCAAGCGGTTCTGAAAACAATGAGCGTATAAACATATTATTAGTTTTACAGGAATACATAATTTTTATAATGTATTTGATAATCAGGGGTTAATTATCCATTTTTAGGTTTTTGTTTACCCGAAAAAGTATGTCATTTGATTAAGCGCAGCGATCAAGTGACATACTTTTTCCTTTTAAAACGGATTTTTAGATGTGCTGAAAAAACCTACTCTAGCGTTGTCGGCTAAAGACCAAAAAGAGCATTTTTAGAAAGCAATTTGAAAAACTCAGCAATTTAACCCCATCTTTTGAGATTCCTGAGGTATAAATTTAGGCTAAGCTTTATTTTCAAATGAACTACTTGGGATAATAAATTTATCAGAAAATATAGAACAGCTTCACACAAAAAAATCTCATCCAAATACCCAGATTTATCTAGGAATGTGTAAGTTTGTGCAATCCGCAAAATTACTGACCTATGAACAGCTTTCGCATAATAACCTGCACTATAATATCTATCTGTCTTGCAATGCCCGCTTTTGTTTTCGCACAGGGCGACACCCTCAGCATGAAAGACAGAGACGAAATGGCCAAATCTCCTACATTTACCTCCTGGAATAAGGCCATACGTACTCCTTCCAAAGTTTATTATCTGGACCTCAGCAATGATTCGCTTACAACTGTCAGCGATACGATTCGAGATATGCGCAAAATTGTTTCTCTGGATCTCAGCAACAACAGACTGGTCATGTTGCCAATGGAAATTTGCGACCTCAGATATCTTGAGGAACTTCGACTAAGCAACAATCAACTCAAGGCACTGCCATCAGAAATCGGTAAACTTCGTAATCTGAAACGACTTTATATAGATGGTAACCAACTTTTGGACCTGCCTGTCGAAATCGGTAATCTGCAGCGTTTGGAAATTATAGTGGCCAATAATAACCGTATACGCAGAATTCCAACTGCCGTTGGCGCCCTGCAACGTGTGAAACAGTTTATCCTGAATGATAATGACCTGGATAACTTACCCGAAACAATAGGGGATATGGGCAGCCTGGAACTACTCAATATTGATAGAAACCCCATCAAAGCGATGCCGGATGCCTTTATGAGAATGAAAAATACCAGGATAATTGCCAATTATAACGAAATTTCTGATAAGGCTACAGCAATGAACAGCCTTAAAAAAGCACTGAAAGATCCTCTTAATACTTATAAATTAGTATTGAGCGGCGATTCAATCATTGCTCTGGGCGATAGTATCCGTCTTCTTTCCAAGCTCATTTATTTGGAAATTAGCGGCACTTCAATCACTGAACTGCCCGAAGGAGTATGTGAACTCAGTAATTTGGAGGAGTTGCGGCTCAATGGTAATAAACTGACCCGATTGCCTGATTGCATAGGAAATCTAAAAAGTTTGCGACTGATTTTTGCCGATTCAAATATGATTACCGAACTGCCAAATTCCATCGGAAATCTTGAAAGGCTCGAACTTTTGGCTGCCGAAAATAATCAGCTGACAGTAGTACCCGAGACTTTAGGCAAACTAAAAAAAATGCGCTCTTTACTGTTGGACTGGAATAAAATTTCAGTGTTGCCCGAAGCCCTGAGCGGTATGAAAGCTCTTGAAGTATTAGCTTTGGACTATAACCAACTGACTACAATACCCGATGATCTGAAATATCTGAAAAACCTACAGTGCATTTTTGCAAGAAATAACAATATCAGTTCTGTTACGGAATATATAGGTGACTTGGACAGCCTGAAAAAATTCTGTCTGGAAGAAAATAAGCTCGTTGCACTGCCGCTGTCTATTGGCAAACTAAAAAATTTGGAACTGTTAAAATTAGAGGGCAATCAGATACAATCGCTGCCTTTTGGTTTTGGTGGGATGTCAAAGTTGCAAAGACTCTATCTCGATCATAATCAGTTGGCCTCATTGCCGCTTGATTTCGGCGATCTCTATTCCCTGCAAAAGGCTTATCTCAATGACAACAGCCTGACGGAACTGCCCGAGTCTATTGTCTCCTGTGAATCGTTGGAGCTTTTGCAATTGGATAACAATCAAATTAAAGCTATACCTGAGGGTTTTCAGGATTTGATAAACCTAAAAGCGCTGCACCTCGATAATAACAAAATGACCGTTTTTCCTGATGGATTGACCATGCTGCCTAACGTTGAGGAAATCGTACTTTCGAGAAACCAAATTGTGGCCTTTGATTCGATTGCCGATTTCTCCCTTGCAGGAAAACTGATGGTTTTGAATCTGGACAACAATCAATTGAGCAAATTGCCCAATGGAATTGGCAAAGCCCGTAAACTGAATGTATTGAGACTTGACAACAACAAGTTGACAGAGTTGCCCGATTCCATCGTAGTTATGAAAAACCTCTCGACAATAAATCTTGATTCAAACAGAATCAGCATCTTACCCAGAGGATTGGATAAATGGGAAATTCGTTTTATTAGTTTGAAATACAATGAATTATTTGATTTGCCCAGCAGTATAGAAGATTTTTATACCCTTGAACGTTTATACATGGAAGGAAACAGGGTGACCAAAAAGAAACGTAGAAAGATAGAAGAAATCATTTCCACCAATTCAGTTTCTGCCGTAGAAACTGAGATAATCTGGGGTTATCAGAAAGCAGAAACAGATAAAAAAGAGGCAAAAAGAAAGAAAAAACTGGCCAAAAAAGTAGCGAAACAAGCTAAAAAACTGGAGAAAAAAGCCAAGAAACAAGCCAAAAAAGCAGAACGCAGAGCCAATAGGTTAAACGATGCGGGCTTTGGCAATATTAGGCTTGATTCTTTGGATGAAAAATCGCGCAAAATGCAGGAGGACTCCCTGAAGCAGGCCCGTAAAAATGACAAAAACAGAAAGGATAAAGAATTCCACGAAAAAGACTATACAGAGGCACTGCGTGCAGCAGAAGAAGCATTGCGCAAAGCAAATGAAGCCGCTTCTGAAGCAGAATTCAATTTTAGTGAATCTGCCTTCAGTCTGGAATCTGTAAAAATTGCAAAAGAGCGGATTGATGAGGTGAAAAGATTGGTGAAAATAGCCAAAAAAGCAGGAAAAAGCGGTAATTCCGCAGTGTATAACCGCTTTTTGGCATCGGCCGAAACCGCATTGAAAGTGGCGGATGAATCGAGGAAAAGAGCACAGCAGGCTGTTAAAAAAGGAGACTCTTCAGAATTTGAAGCAGCAATGAAAGCTGCCGAAGTCGCTTTGAAAGAAGCTGAAGATGCCATGAAAAAAGCTGAAAAAGCCAAATAATACGTTAAGAACAGGCTATTTAAAAGCTATATTTACGCTGTGAAGCGGGATGCATGAATAGATTTTGCCTGTTCTTTTTTTGCTAAATACTAGTGTTGATAATTCTTTTTTGAGTCTCTTTATGAAGGTTTAAGATCTTGAATATACTGATTTTAAATGAGAACACTTTTTATGGTTTTCATAATTTATTGAGACCGGAATTTATAAATGCGCTTATAATTTTATTGATTTTGGTGGTTTCGGTAAGGAAACCATCGTGCCCATAGGCCGAATCGATAACACTTAACAGTGCATCCGGTAAATTTTTTGCCAAAAACTGCAGCTCCGAAACAGGGAATAGGATATCGCTTGAGATGCCAATAAGCAGGGTTTTTGTACCGATACGATTAATTACCTGTGCAAGTTCTCCACGTCCTCGGCCCAGATTATGACTATCCATTGCCCGGCTCAGAATCAGGTAAGCTTTCGAATTGAATCTAACTTTTAGTTTTTCGCCCTGATAGCGCTGATAGGCAGCTGCACCATAATCGCTTATTTTTTCATAATCTTCCACTTTTTCTGTGCGGCTGTACATTTCATAATTGCGGTAACTCAGCATAGCAATGGCACGCGCAGCTCTGATTCCTTCCTCCGAATTTGACTCGATGCACAATCGCTGCGCCTCATTGAAGGCAATTCCCCAGGCCGAATGTCGCGCATTGGTGGCCAGTAGTACCATATTTCTGATTTGCTGTTGCCGTTCATAGGCAATTTCTAAGGCAATTTGCCCTCCCTGTGACCCGCCAATGAGCATAAAAATTGAGCCGATTCCCAGGTATTGCATCAACAAAATATGTGAGCGGGCAATATCTCTGATACTGATCAGTGGCAAGTCCTCATTCGAATCAGATGATTCAAAGCTTGTTCCATAACAGGAGCCCAGATTGTTGGCACAAACAATAAAGTACTTTTCAGTGTCCAATGTTTTGTCTTTGCCGAAAATGCCCGCCCACCATTCCGATACATCAGAGTTTGCTGTCAGGGCATGACAGACCCAAATAACCGGAATGCCTTTTTTGAAAGTACCGAAACTATGGTAAGCAATCTGAATCGAGTCGAATCGCCTACCAGAGTCCAGTTCAAAAACAGACGAATGTCTGAAATATTTTATCATAATGCCGATGCGTTTAGTGCAGCTTGAACGTCTGAGAAAATATCGTCGAAATGTTCAATGCCAACTGAAATCCTTATTTGGCCTGGCTTCACTCCAGCCTGTAACTGTTCTTCAGGGCTTAATTGCTCATGTGTGGTGCTTGCCGGATGTATGGCCAAAGTTTTTGAATCGCCTACATTGGCCAGGTGACTAATCAATTTAAGAGAATTGATAAATTTTACTGCAGCTTCGCGTCCGCCTTTGATTTCGAAATTCAACACGCCACCAAAGCCGTTACGGAAATATTTCTGCGCGAGGGCATAGTATGGATTTGAAGCCAATCCCGGATAATTTACCTTCTCGACAGATGGATGTTTCTCCAATTCATAAGCCAATTTTGAAGTATTGTAGGCAATTCGGTCAAGTCTTAGCGACAAGGTTTCGACACCCTGTAGCAATAAGAAAGAGTTAAACGGACTTTGAGAAGTTCCGTAATCGCGTAATCCTTCTACCCGGGCGCGAATGATAAAAGCGATATTTGGTAAACCCAGCGGATTGCCCTCGCCAAAAACATCCCAGAATTTCAGTCCATGGTATCCTTCGCTTGGTTCGCTGAACTGTGGAAACTTACCATTGCCCCAGTTATAATTGCCGCCATCGATAATCACACCGCCAATGCTGGTTCCATGTCCGCCGATCCATTTGGTTGCCGAAGCTACAACGATGTTAGCACCATGCTCAATAGGTCTGAAAAAATAACCTGCACCACCAAAGGTATTGTCCACAACAAGTGGAATATCATGTTTTTTTGCTAATGCTGCAAATGCTTCAAAATCAGGGATATTTAACTGCGGATTTCCGATTGTTTCCAGATAAATTGCTTTGGTACTACTGTCGATAAGTGTTTCAAAAGCTTCTGGTGAATCGCCTTTTGCAAAGCGAGCTTCGATGCCGAGTCTCTTGAACTGAACTTTGAACTGATTGTAGGTTCCACCATAAACATAAGAGGTTGAAACAAAATTATCTCCGCTCGAGAGGATATTGGTTAATGCGAGGAATTGAGCGGCTTGTCCCGATGAGGTAGCCAATGCTGCAACTCCGCCCTCTAGTGCTGCGATGCGCTTTTCAAAAACATCGGTCGTAGGATTCATCAATCGGGTGTAAATGTTACCAAACTGTTTTAGTCCGAAGAGATTGGCGGCATGCTCAGCATTGTCAAAAACATAGGAACTTGTTTGGTAAATTGGTACTGCCCTCGATTTAGTGATTGGGTCAACTTCTTGTCCTGCGTGCAGTTGTAGTGTTTCGAATTTGTGATTGCTCATGATTTTGTAGTTTATTTTGTGATTAAGAATTTAATTAAGATTTGCCTTTTTAGTAATGAAATAGTTAACTGGAGTTGGATTGCTGAGATTGTCGTTAATTGGGCATCTCTTTTTTACAGTTTCTATAAGATTATCTACTTCATTTTCTCCCGAATCTGTATCGATTTCGATATGAACATTCAATGAAATAAAGCCGGCTCTTCCTGTATCTGAGAAACCAAGAAATTTTGCAGGATTAATATCTCCGTTAATGTTAATTTTCAATTCTTTGATGTCAATGTTTCTTTCTTTAGCCACCAGATTGAAAACTACATTCAGACATCCGGCATAACCGGCCAAAAGATATTCGACGGGATTAGCCGAAATGTCCTTACCACCCAATGCCTCGGGTTCATCAACATTTAGTGTAAATTGTCTGCTTTGTCCCTGATATAGGGTTGAGGTAATTTTTTTACCATTGATTGAAAAATTTAAAGTACTCATGATGTTTTTAAAAAATTTAAAGGTGAATAAAAGGCATAAAAAAAGCCTTGCGGGTTAGGCAAGGCTTTTGAAAATTTGTTGATATATCTCTTAACTCAGATCATAACAAAAATGACAATAGCGCTGCCGGTTGTATTTTCATACAACAAGTACAACACATCATCATATTGTTAAAATTGGCAGTCATTATTTTTATCGCTGTTTTTTTATTCGGTCACAAACCTATGACAGTTTTTAAAATCTGCAAAAGATTTTCAAAATTTTTTAATGTTAAATTTTTGTAAAGTGGTTGAAGGGTGGTCCTATTTTTGGGGCGAATATTTCAAATGTTGTTCACAATTAACTGATTATTAATTTGCTTTAATTGCTGATTTATCTTTGCTGGTTTATAAAAAAAAATGAAAAACAGAAAAATATTAGAATATTTTAAAGGAATAAACCCTAAATCATCTTGCAAAATATGTATCAGCTACGCTAAATTAATAAAAGCAGTATTGAAACTCAATACTGCTTTTAATGGATTTGTGGTTAATATAATCTTAGAGACCCATCAATTTTTCCCTTTCAGCATTGTCAGTGGTCTTTTTGAGTAATTTCTCCATTTCTTTGGTGTCAACATTTAACAATTCTATAGTTCTGATATAAAGCTTATTGACAGATTCAAGATTTTTTAATTTTTCTGAATTGTCTTTAGATGCATTTACTTTCTCGTTATAAGCTGTCTCTAGTGCAATAAAAGCTTTAAAAATTGGCGTTTTTCTGGCGACAGGATTTTCAGCACTTGGCAGTGTAGTACCAAAGGAGTATTTTTTAATCAATTCATCTCTTTTATTATTATTCTCATATTTCAAGTTATTTACTTGATCTTTCAATTCTTCAGCTGCTCTTTCTATTGCAAGTTTTGCTTGGCGTTCTGCTTCTGCTTTTGCTTTTTCTGCTTCTTTGACGGCAATTTCAGCACGAGTAAGTTGTTTGTATAGTGTTAAATATCGGAATCCTTTCCAATCAAATCGGTAACTATTATTTGTATTGTACAAAGCATCGCCCGGGAAATCATTTATTTGAAGCCCAAAAACAAACTTTTGTCCAAAATATTTATCTAATTCTTTGTCATAGAGGTCATCTACGCCAAAAGACTGATCTGCAAGTGCATCCGGATTTGTTTTGGCAAGAGCGGTAATCTTATCTGTCATTTCAAGGTCTGCAGCATCGGTTGTTTTACGATTTGACACTTCTCCGCTTTGAACATTTCTGTTTAAAGAAAGAGTTTGTTTTCCATGAGTATATTCAGTAATTGTTTCGGTGCCATATTCTACATCACTCTGTTTTCCATGGAAAAAACCGTTCTCGTCACATGCGCCATTGATAGTTATGCCTCTAGAGCTTTCATTCGCATTGTAAGCGCCTGTAATTACACCATTTTTAAAGTTGAGACTAATGCTCTCATTAACTGCAAAAGTTTTATTATCCGTAACCGTCATTTTCCATGCGCCATTAGGTATGCCGTCTTTATAATTGACAGTTGTAGTAATGGTTGCATTTTGCTGTTCAATATTAGTCATAGTGATAATATGTGTCCACAAGCCATCTTTCAGATTGTTTTTATACTGTCCTTTCACAGATTCAACAAAACGAGCTCTGGAAGATTGTCCAAATTCAGTTCCATTCATGTCGGCACTGAAACTAAAAGCACCATTTTTAACCTTTGTATAATCAGCTTTTTCGGTGTAAGCGTAATTAGCCTTTCCCTTTACCCAAAAGAAATCGCCACTCAAAGGATAGTCACCACTAAAGGTTTTAGTTTGTGCAAAAGAACTAATCGCCAAAAAGGCCATTAGCATTGTAAATAATTTTTTCATGTTTTCTTTTTAAAATGATTTTGTTTAAGATTCTTACAGAGAATTTCTCCCATTTCTACAAGCCTGCAAAGATAGGACATATTATTATTTAAAAAAAATTAAAGCCTATGACGAAATTAAATGACTATAACTAATAGATTGTAAACTTTAATAGTTTAGCAATTATTAAATAAATAGAGTATATTTTAAAATGAAAAAGAGGAAAAAAATTCCTCTAATTTTTTAAAGATAAATGTCGTTTTTATCTTATGTGTTTTACTTTGAAAAGAAGTTTGTTTTACAATCTGTATTTTTTTTATTTTTTATTTTTAT
>CAINVS010000232.1 GCA_903854205.1 uncultured Bacteroidota bacterium
AAATATAAACCTGAGTTTATGAAAAAATTATTATTATTGCCGTTTTTGCTGTCCTTGCTATTTTTAACCAATGACGCCAGTGCACAGCAGATACAACTGAATGTTGATAATCCAATTATCAAAACTTTTATCAAAAAAGCGCTGCAGGAATACATTCCGAAAGTAACAAAAAATAAGGAAAAAGTACAGGATATACAGTTTGAAACTACCAAAAAAACAGAAGAATATACTGCTATAAAAGGCACAGTGCTTTTTGCCAATCAAAAAGCAGTATTAGGTAACGGTAATTACCGTTTCAAACTAAAGATCGGCAATAATCTGCTGAAACCCAAAATTCACTCTTTGAAGTTACAGGTAGCGAGAATCTGGTTTATCCGTTTTTATAAAAAGGTAATCGGTTAAAAACATAGCCCGAAGGATGTCCTTCGGGCTATGATCTGCATAGTAGTCGGAATCGGAATTGGACTGCTATTGGGCGACAGGATTGAACTTATTTCCCAATTGCCATACTGAAGTGGCTAATGATTTATCCCATGATGGCGCAGGCTACATTTTTGAAATGGCGGTTGCTTTGGCCAAAAAATGGAAATATTAAAAAACTTGCATATTATCCAATATCTCTTCTTTTTTAATTTTTTTCACCATATTCATTCTTACACCTATATTTATTCCCAGAGCATTGAAATTATTGGTACTTGTCAGTTTATCCATCGGCTTGTCCCGATCAACACTAGTAGTATTAATGCCGCCCACTCCTTCAAAAGCATTTGATTCTGAAGTGAGTCTATCCACAAAATTAATTTCGCGTTCAAAAACAGTCAAAGAACCAACATTATCAGTGACTTCGTCTGTATTAAGATCTGTGAAATCATATTGTATTGTTTCTGCATGTTTCGATTTAATGCGGAGCCCGGTATACCTCAATTCCGCAAAAATGTTAAAATTTTCGTTTGGCCAGGAAATATTGGCACCCATATAAGATTCAAATCCCACTGTGAAATTTCCGCTGACTTTACGAACCAAATAAGTATTATTATTGGCCACAGGATCTGTTCTATCCAGCTCAACATAAGTAAAACCCATTAGCGGCAATACCGCACCAAATCCCGCATAAGGCCTTATAAGTCCATCACTTGCACGAACAAAAAAAGAAGGCGTAGCCCTCAACTGTCGGGTATAAGCAAAGGAAATCTCATTTACATTGCTTGTGATATTTGTGGACTCTGTTACATACTTTTTCTGGCCAAAAAGGTAGTAAATATCCAATTCAAGACCAAAATTTTTTGTAAAAGTATAACCGCCTGCAATTCTGAGATTCCCTCCACTGCCGATTGTACCATAGATATTTTCCTTTGAAATAATAGTATTGGAAGTCGGCGAGGTTCTTTCCACAATAGTGATCGGCGTTGAGAAATTATCATTGGACACCGATAAACTGTAACCTCCTCCCAGTTTCAAGTAGCCCTGAGAATAGGCCGGATTCGCCAAAATAACAAAACTGAGCAAGGCAAAAAAATTGATTTTTTTCATAATTTTAGGTTCGAACTATAAGCTTGAGTTTAGAGGTTCATATTTTTATCGGCATTACCGCTATTAATTTCTAATTTTGCATGGAGCTGCAGCATAAAATTATTTAATGCGATGCTCTAAAATAAGTTTTTTTGAATAATTAACAAATATTATTCGGTAATTTTAAATTTAAACCAATTCAATAGTTAATAAAACCATTTTTAGCTGTTTGAATATTCCTTTATACTTTTATGAAGATTCTCGATATTGCCCGTCAGGTTTTTGAAATTGAACGGGCTGCACTAAAAACAATCAGCGATAAGCTCGATGCCAATTTTGAAAAGGCCGTCGGGGTTCTGCTGCAATGCAGCGGCCGAATTATAGTTTGCGGTATGGGAAAGTCGGGGCTTATAGGTAAAAAAATCGCCGCAACCTTTGCAAGTATCGGTCATCCGGCATTTTTTATACATCCTTCCGAGGCGATTCATGGCGATTTGGGCATGATCATGCAGGGTGATTGTTTTCTGAGCATCTCCAATTCGGGAGAAACGGATGAACTGCTGCAACTGATTCCACATATAGAAAAAATGGGCCTGGCGCATGTCTGTTTAACCGGAGTTACCGATTCAACGCTGGCTAAACATGCCAATATCGTACTGAATATTGCCGTTGAAACAGAGGCTTCCAATCTGCAGGCAGTACCTATGGCCTCGGCTATGGCTGCTTTGGCAATGGGTGATGCGCTGGCTGCTGCGCTCATACATGTTTCGGGTTTCCGTCAGGAAGATTTTGCTGTCTTTCATCCCGGTGGTAGTCTGGGCAGGAAAATTTTGACAAAAGTGGCCGATCTGATGCGCAAAACAGATTTGCCGCTCATTCAGGCAAACAGCAGTCTGCGCGAAGTGCTGATGATTATGTCTAAAGGCATGCTTGGCTTAGCTATTGTTTGCGATTCCGAACAAAAGATTTTGGGTATTATTACCGACGGAGATCTGCGCAGGGCATTGGAAAACAGTAAAGAAGAAATATTTTTCAGTCTTTCTGCAACAGATATTATGACAAAAAATCCAAAACAGATCAGTGCTGATGCCTCATTGTTGGAGGCGGAAGAGCTGATGAATCAGCACAAAATCACCTCCCTGCTGGTTTTGAAAAACGGATTTCCTGAGGGAATTTTATCTAAACAGATGATCCGCTGACCAAATTGGAACAAATAAATATTTACAAAGTAAAAAACTGACTTCATGTTATACCAAACACTTCAATCTGAACATTTTCTGGTGGCAGGACCCTGTGTAATTGAATCTTCATCGCTTTTGGATGAGGTAGCTGCTGTATTGAAAGAGATAGAAAACCGACTGCCTATTAAAATAATTTTTAAAGCCTCATTCGATAAGGCCAACCGCACATCTATTAATTCTTTCCGTGGTCCGGGCATGGAAAAAGGGTTGCAAATGCTTGGCGACATTAAGTCAAAATATGGTTTTCCCCTGCTCAGCGATATTCATGAAAGTTATCAGGCAGCTCCTGTTGCCGATGTTGTCGATATTCTACAGATTCCGGCTTTTCTTTGCCGACAGACCGACCTTTTGGTAGCTGCTGCAGAAACCGGCAAAATCGTGAATGTAAAAAAAGCACAGTTCCTCTCGGGACTTGACATGAAACATGTGGTTAATAAATTGGAAGAGGCCGGAAACAGTCAGATTTTGCTTACGGAACGCGGAACAATGTTCGGATATAATAATCTGGTGGTCGATTATACCGGTATTTTGGATATGATGCAGCTGGGTTATCCTGTCCTGATGGATGCTACACATTCGGTACAAAAACCGGGCGGAGCAGGCGGAAAGAGCGGTGGCAACAGGGCTTATGCTCCATTATTGGCGCAGGCTGCAGCCGCAATTGGTGTGAAAGGCTTTTTTATTGAAACACATCCCCGTCCTGATGAAGCTCTTTCGGATGGCCCAAACATGCTGTTTTTAAAAGATATGGAGCAACTTTTGAAAAAAATTATTAACATTTCAGCGCTTGTTAACAAATAAAAAGGATAGGGTTTACGTTTTGTTAACACAATAGCCTGATAAATAATAAATACTAAAATTAAATCATAGTTTTTATTGACCCTTATTTACATAAATTTAACAATTTGGTAAGATATTTGCACTTGGCAAAATTGCAAAGAAATAAAAAATTAAAAAAAAACAACCTGAAGGGGACATGCTGCAATCTTCAAAAATAAACCTGACAAATTTTAAACACTACGCAAAGATCAGCGATCATAAACATCCGCAGGCTTTTGACATGGTTTTAGATTTGGTAAAACCGGAAACTACGCTGGAAAAGGCTATCATTCAAAATAATGATTGGCTTGAAGGTGCTTTTTGGGGTGAACCTAGAGCCGGACATCCGGAAGGAAAGGTTGTTTTTCATATCCGCGAGGTTTTGGATAATATTGATAAAATTACTCAAAATCCGATCCTCAGACAGCAGCTCCGTTTGGTAACAATTGTTCACGATAACTTCAAACATTTGGAGGAGACGGTACGTCCCCGTCAGGACTGGTCAAAGCATCATGCAGTTTATGCTATGAAATTTGCTCAGAATTATATCGATCAGCAGCATATACTTAATGTCATTGAAATGCATGATGAGGCCTATTATGCCTGGCATTTGTCAAAAAAACAGGATAGCAATAAGGCTTTTCTTAGACTGAATGGTCTTTTTGAAAAGTTGGGCGACGAGCACAAACAACTGTTTTACCTTTTTTTTAAATGCGATACTTTTACTGGTGACAAAACCCTGACTCCTGTAAAATGGTTTGAAGATCAGGTAAATGATATAGAAATAGCAGTTTTCTAAGCTTCGATAATTATCTGGTGATTCTATTATATTTTATAATACATTTAATATGTTAATTTTTTAAAGGATTAAGTACTTTTTTAAAAATACACTTGATTTGTTGTAAAATATTTATTTTATTTACAATCCGAACTTTTTCAAAAAAGTTCGGATTTTTCGTTTTTATCAATAACCTCAACTGACTGTTTTATTGCCGAAATCTTTCATATTCAGTGCTTTATATCTGACTGCTATAATCGAATTATATTTTCACGGAAAAGAATTATTACATGAAGATAAATCCCAAAATTGCCAAAACCCCTGAGGACTTAAAAGTAATTGAGTTCAAAAAAATGAAGGTGCTTATCAAAAAAGAACTTAAGCGCCTCGAAAAATACACAACCCCAGCTGAGCCTACACAATTTCTCATTCTCGGTGAATTTGACTACCCCGACAAAACGGCGATGGCCCTTCCTGTATTTGGTGCCTGGAAAGGCAAATTTAAGGAATACGCAAAAAAAGAGGTAGTAAAGGATAAACTGGGCGCTATCGGCACTGCTTATTTCGGCGGTATAGACGAAAGCGGACAAAAAAAAGTACACCTGAATCTCGCTAAAGGATTGGGTAAAAACAAAAGCGGAAAATTGGAGCGTACGCTGAAAAAACTCATTCCACAAGCCACCTACAATGTCATTTTTAGCGAAATGGTCGAAACCCTGCTGGATGCACTGGAACAGAAACTGGATGCTACAGCGGAGGTTGAGGAGGTTTTTGAGGTTTTTGAGGATAGTGAAACAGAGGCAGAAGAAGCTTTGGTTGATAGCAATCAGGATATTATTAAACTGCTGACTTCCAATTTCAAAGAAATTATGGCTGTTTTTACACCCATAAAAGAAGTGGTGATTCCCAGATTTCGACAAAATGCTGCACAGGAAGGCGACAGCGACCTAATAGTCGATTTGGGTGACCTAACAGAAGAATGGCTTTCAATATATAACAGCGCTGATGCGGATGTCAGGTTAAACTTTCAGAAACAGTTTGAACAGATACAGAAGCTGAAACCTTTTATTCAACAGGCTTTGTCGAGATTGGAGCAAAAATCTGGTAATGTTGCTACTGGTGTCCCAATAGAGGATGAGATGTCCTTTATTGATAATCTAATGTCTGACGATGAAAAACCGGATTCAAGGTTTGAAGTAGGATTGAGTACAGAAGGGTTGAAAAATATTTTTATACAACAAGGTCAACAAAAAAATTGTGATGCTACTGCAAGGATGATTGTTTATAAATATCTGGAGAAAAAAGGTGTGGTTAAAATTGATCACGGTGCATTAAATAAAGCAAATGGAAATTCTTCATTATTAAAATTATATTCAGATGCATGTAAAGATGATCCTGTTGGTCCCTATCTTAAGGATTTTGTAAAATCAGAAGGCTATGAAATTGATAAAATTTATGATGGGAAAAATACTGGTACAATACCAATTACTGAAGAGATAAATGGTAAATTTATTAAATCCGGTGCTTTTGAAAAAGCAATTTCTTACATAGATGCAAATTTACAAAATGGTGTTCCTGTTATTGCTGGTATCGGTATTCCAAATTATTCCTCCGGCAATGCTGATAGTTCAGACCATTTTATTGTCATTGTCGGCAAAAGCTCAAAAGGATTTTATTATATGGATCCCGGCTCTCAATTTGGTTCAAATCTTGAAGCAAACATATTAGAAACTGTTCCCGGTAAGGATTATATGTTTAAAGATTCTAATTTGAGTTGGACGGCAAAATATGGTGATGGAAGTGGCGTTGTCGTCCTTACCTCAGTAGCTGTATATCCTAAAGATAAAGAAGCTTTGAGTAAAATATCTGATATTAAAGTTTTTGAAATACAGGATAATGTAACATTACATAAGGGTTCTGAAAATGACATCAAGGTAGTTCAGACATTGCTTCAAAAAGCCGGCTATGAAATTGGAACGCGAGGCGTGGACGGAGATTGCGGTACTTCAACCAGTAATGCAATCATAAAATTCCAGGAAGATCATCAGATAATACCTGCTGATGGTATAGTTTCACCGGGCAGTCCAACCTGGTTTGCACTAAAAGGCACTTTAGCTCCAGATCCCAACAATACCCTCTCCCCTGAAGACATACAACTCTCTTACGAAGGAAGTATACAAAAACTCTCGGCAGACAAAGAACTCCTGCTGCGCGAAATGCTTGCACAGGCCGGGGAGGCTGCGGCAACGATTATAAACACTTTCCGTTCGGCAGCAGAACAGGCTGCAGTCATGTTTGCCAACATAAAACAGTTAGGTTCTAAAGTCAACAGCAAACTGTATAGGGTTCCTGCTGCTGCAGCACAGGTGACAGCTGCTTACGAAAAAGCAGTATCTGAGGGCATTACAGAAGATGCCAAACTGATCGGAGTAATTCTTGAAGCCATTGAAAAAGTTGGGGCGGACCAATTGTCGGGACATTGTGACTCAGGCAATCCGGCAGTGGATATCCTGCCATCCTCCATCAAAAACAGATCAAAATTTGAAAAGATTTTTAATAACAAAAGTCTGATGGCAAAATTTGTTGCGCCGCCAAAAGACAGTTCCTATCATATTGAATTCAAATAACTAATAACTATGAAAACTATTAAAATTTTAGTATTCCTATTGGTATTTACATTCGTTTTTGCCTGTAAGGGCACAGACAAAACAGAGGAAAAAACGGAGGAAAAGGATTCAACTCTGGTTGAGATTCAAACTGATAAAAACAAAACTGTGGATAATGGTTTGCCCGCAGCATTTAAGGATTATCAGGTACTGAAACTTCCAATTATTTTGGAAGAAACAAAAGATATCGATGTTGCCAGAGAGCGGGTTGAAACAGCTGGTATTTCATTTCTTTCATATGCCGGCGATACAAAAAAAAGCCTATTTAAGGTAAATGACAATCTTTTTGTTCAAGTTTATTGCGGAGATATGCCAAATGGTTTGGCAATATTTTTTCAAGTATTTGACAGAGGTGGAAATAAGGTAGGTACTGAATCACAAATATATTACATAGGAGTAACTAATGACCAAACAGGCGTTTATGAATTTACTTCCAAAATAACTATAAATGAAAAAGAAATTATTCAAGAAGAACTAAACAAAGAAACACCCTGGAATGGTTCGGTTGAAATAACGGAATCGAAAAGAGTTTATAAAATAGGAAATGATGGGATTGAATCAAATTATTAGAATAAGTTAATTTTTGAACCTAAGTAACTAAAATATGGCAGATATAATATTACATGAAACGGTTCTCTGTTTTGGTACCGAAGGATATCCTAAAGGAGATGATATTTATGATATTAGATACCCTGGTTGGGCTGGGGGCAATTCGGGAATTCATCTTGGGGTAGGTTTTGATATTGGTGCTTCAAAATTAAATGAAGATCAACTTCGAAATATGATGACCAGTATAGGAATGCCTCTTAAGATGATTCAGGACTTATATTGTGCCATTGGAGTATTGGGTGTTAATGCTAAAACGATTTTAGATAAAGAAAAATTACGTGAAAAAGTAAGAATTACACAACAACAAGCTTTAGATATTTTATTAATGGCTAAAGCAGAAACTGGTGACTATGTAAAACAAGCTTTTAAAAATTCTTATAGTGTTTTGCATCCTGCAATTATTGAAGCATTAGTTAAAATTGGCTTTGGTGGAATTGGATATATAACTGGATTTAAAGGTTATACTGGTTTGGGTCCTCTTTTTGATAAAGAGCTTACAAATAAAAATCATTTAGCTCAATGTGAATGCTTTATTAATAATATGATGCCTGAGTATATAAATAATCCCGGAACACCAAGAATTTATGTTGGTATGGCTAATGGAATGTCTTTTTTCATTAAACAAGTTCAACAAGCTCTTTTAAGTGGAAATAAGGTTGAGATTACGAAGGGGCCAATTGATATTGATGAACTTTTGTCTGATAAAAATGATACTTTTAAATTTGCTGCAAAAGTTTCAATTAATACACATCCTAAAAGTGGGTTAAATCCTGAAATTATTAAGAATCAAATTAAAGCAGCGGCAGAAAAGGAGAAAAAAGATTTGCCTATTTTTTATAATAACTTAGGGTATGAAACACCAGATTTAAGCGGTAAAACCAGTCTTAATTTAGATAAAATGTCTTCATATTTCAATTTACGAACAGGTAAAGATTATAAGCTTTTGAAAGCCCAGGAAAAACTTGTAGAACTCGGGTGTTATGAACGTGCAGGAGTAGGCGGAGGTATGTTAAACGCAGATGGCGATTATGGCGATAACACAAAAAAAGCCCTTATTCAGTTCCAAACGGAAAATAAATTGGGTAAAACCGGCGTCCTTGATGAGGATACAAAAAAAATCTTATTAAATATTACAAAAAAGGAGAAAGGCGGTTTTTTTGACTTTTCTACAGATGACGATAATAATCATAAACAAGAAGTAAAAGTAAAAGAAAAAAACCTAGTAGAACAATTCCTCGAAAATTTCAAAAACTATCAGCCAAAAGCTGCCGTTGAAGGAACTGACTATATACTTCTTTTTAAAAATACAGCATTAAAAGGCAAAGGAAAAATAAGTGGATCTGTTGGTGTAGGCGGCAATAACAAACCGGAAGATGTGGTGATTGTCAGAGCACTGCTGGCCAAGTTAGGATATCTGTCATTCCATATTGAAAATTCGGTTTTTGATTTTAATATGTATGCTTCTCTTGAGAAATCCCTATGCAGTGCGGATGCCGACCTATTTAATTCAATAAAAAATCTTCAAAAAGACAATGGACTTGCCTTTCAGTATGCTCGGGTCGATCCTGTAGGTGCCAGTATGACTATTTTAAACGGTGGAAAAATTCAGCAGCAGACAGTAATCAACAACAATAATAACAATATTACTCCAGAACCTGGCCCTATAGAACAACCGGAGGGTAAAGAAGGCTTCCAAAAAATACAGACTTTGCTCATCAAAGAAGGTTTTCTGGCTGCTACCTATTTCTCGGCCTATAGCAACAGTACAGTCAGTTCAGCCGATGGGGTTTGGGGCAATGCATCTGCCAATGCCCTGCTGAAATTTCAAAAGAAATATGGTCTTTCTCCAACTGCTAAAATAGATAAGGAAACCATGTATTTTATGAAAAACAGGAACAGTAAACCAAAAGAGGAAGAATTCAGCACAGTTGAAGTTAGTGCCGGATCAGGTTTTTACCCTTGTTTTAATTAATACAAATTAAAGACATAGCAAAGGCCGTCCAAAAAGTCCGGACGGCCTATTTTATTGGGTGTAGGGAAACAATCTAATCTCAGAGAAATATTTACCCTATCCTTTTTTACGTTTTTCCAACAGATAAACATATCTCAGAAAAACACCCCAGGCCAGTACCTTACAAACGATCAACCCTACTTTTCCGTCACGGAATCCCTGTTTCAGAATATAATGTTTAAAAAATCGGAAAGCTGGTTTAAGATAGAGATGAAACCAAGTTATATTGCCTGTTTTTGCGTCATAATCAGCTGCCGACCATTTTGCATAACGTTCCATCTTTGCCAAAAAATGGCTCATATTTTTGTAGGTATAATGCAACAAGCGCTCCTTTAATTTACCCACAGTTCCTTCGGCGATAATTTCGGAATGCACTTCTTTTTCGGCATATTTACAATTGTCTCTTTTAAACAATCTGATAACTGCGTCGTTCTGCCAACCGCTGAACCTGATTTGTTTTCCAAGAAAATAATTATCCCTGCCTATCCAATAAGCTACAGGATCGCCCGGTTTTTCAGGCTGTTCCAATATTTTTTTTATCTCAGACAGCAGCTCAGCACTGGGGCGTTCATCAGCATCAACTAAAAAAATCCACTCATTTGAGGCTTGCGGAATTGCCCAATTTTTCTGACTTGCCGAGTTAATATATTCTCTTTGTATTACCCTGGCACCAAACTGATTGGCAATTTCCACAGAATTATCAGTACTGAAGGAATCTACCACAATAAGTTCATCGGCCCAAAGGAGCAGCGGTAACAGCTCTTTCAGGTTATCGGCCTCATTGAAGGTTGGAACGATGATACTTAATTTCTTCATAAAATCTTTACAGACGAAAGTGGGGCTGACTCACCCCTCCCTACGGGTTTCCCCTCTCTTGAAAAAGAGGGGAAGCACAATTAGCGGGTTAATCTGTCTCTCTGTGTGAAAATAATTCACCAATAAATATACAAATCTCTGTTTCTCTTAAAAAAAGACCTTTCGGCACCGAAGCAGCGAAAGGTCTTTATAATTATATGCGACAGAAATTTTTAGAGTTTCTGTTTTACTTCTTTCAATTCGTAAACTTCGATCTCATCTCCTTCTTTGAAGTCTTCAAAGTTTTTGATGGTCAGACCGCACTCAAATCCGGCTTTCACCTCAGTAACACCGTCTTTCAGGCGTTTTAGAGAGCTAAGCTCGCCGTTCTGTCCCTCTTTTTTCGGGAAGATTACGATGCTGTTGCGGATTACGCGAACAAAACTGTTTCTTGTAACTTTTCCGCTCTGTACCAAACAACCTGCAACGATACCGACTTTGGTGATATCGAATACTGCCTGAACTGCAACAGTACCGACAATTTCTTCCACCTGTTTCGGTTCCAACATACCTTCGAGTGCTGATTTGATCTCATCGATGGCATCGTAGATAACCGAGTACATCTTGATTTCAACTCCTTCCTGCTCGGCAAGTTTGCGGGCCAATGGATTCGGACGAACCTGGAAGCCAATGATAATGGCATCAGAAGCTGCAGCAAGATTCACATCAGATTCTGTAATCGGACCTACTGCTTTGTAGATGATATTTGTTTGAATAGCTTCTGTTTTCAGTTTCAGCAAAGCATCTGACAATGCCTCAACAGAACCGTCCATATCACCTTTAACAATCAGGTTCAACTGTTGGAAGTTGCCCACTTTCAAGCGGCGGGTAATATCGTCGAGCGTGATACGGCGGGTAGCACGAATCTGCTGCTGACGGATAATCTGTGCACGTTTGTTGGCCAATTCCTTAGCATCGCGTTCAGAGTCCATTGCCTGGAATTTCTCACCTGCCTGAGGAGCACCGTCCAAACCGAGTACCAATACCGGGGTTGAAGGTCCTGCCTCTTTCACACGTTGTCCAAGTTCATTAAACATCGCTTTTACGCGACCTGAGTGCTGACCTGCTACAACAGGATCTCCAATTTTAAGGGTACCAGTTTGTACCAGAATTTTGGCAACATATCCGCGACCTTTTTCAATAGAAGCCTCAAGTATTGCGCCGACTGCACGACGATTTGGATTAGCTTTAAGGTTAAGCATTTCTGCTTCGAGCAAAATTTTCTCCAATAAAAGTTCGATATTCAGACCTTTTTTGGCAGAAATTTCCTGACTCTGGTATTTACCGCCCCAGTCCTCAACAAGGTAGTTCATACCTGCAAGCTCCTGTTTGATTTTTTCAGGATTAGCTCCTTCTTTATCAATTTTATTGATGGCAAAAACGATAGGAACACCTGCAGCCTGTGCGTGGCTTATTGCCTCGCGGGTTTGTGGCATCACGTTATCGTCTGCAGAGATGATGATTACAGCAATGTCGGTTACTTTAGCACCACGTGCACGCATCGCAGTAAAAGCTTCGTGACCGGGTGTATCGAGGAAGGTAATTTCACCTTTGCCCGGTACTGTAACCTCATAAGCACCGATGTGCTGAGTGATACCACCCGCCTCACCGGAGGCAACATTTGCTTTACGGATATAGTCGAGCAAAGAAGTTTTACCGTGGTCAACGTGGCCCATAACTGTTACGATTGGGGAACGTGGAACCCTGTCTTCTTCCAAGTCAATTTCCTCTTCAACAATTTCAATCTGTTCTTCGGCTGAAATAAATTCTACTTCATAGCCATATTCAGTGGCTATCAGTTCGATCATATCAGCTTCGAGACGTTGATTTATAGAAACAAATTGACCAACCTGCATACACATAGTGATAATTTCAGCAGGAGAAGTGTCCAAAAGACCGGCAAGTTCAGAAACAGAAACGAATTCTGTTACCTGCAGGATCATTGGTTCGTCTGATTCTTCTTCCATTCTGATACGATCCTGTTCTTTTTTCTCATCACGAGCAGAACGGGAGTTACCGAATTTTTTGCCTTTTTTACCACCCTGAACGCGGGCCATTGTTTCTTTCAGTTTGTCATCAACCTCTTTGGTTGTGATTTCTTTGCGCTTCTCTTTTTTCTTTTTCTTGTTTTTATTGCCTGCGCCCTGTCCGCCACCACTGTTATTAGCACCGGAATTGCCGCTGTTGTTATTGCTGTTACCGCTATTATTGCCGCTGTTATTGCCACTATTATTGCCGCTGATGTTGGAACCGCCAGTATTTCCACCCGCACCAGCACCGCTTCCGGCTGTTTTGTTTTCCTCTTTTACAGGTTCTCCTTTGGCAATTTTGGTACGTTTGCGACGTTTCTTTCTTGGGTCGTTTGAACCGCCGGTACCTGCTTCCTTTTTAACTTCAGAACCATCAGCGGCAGTTTTGCCGTCTTCAGGTTTTCTAACGTCTTTTTTCTTTTTCTTTTTGGATTTAGGATCTTCGATAGTTATTTTACCTAATATCTTGAGGCCTTTGAGCTGAGGAGCAACAGTTTTGATGTGCATATCATCTGCTGCAACTTCTACATTTTCAACAGTTTTGACTTCTTTAACTACTTCTACTTTCTCAACAGGAGCTATAACTTCCTTATGTTCAACAACCTTAGTTTCTTTAACTTCTATCGGTGTTTTCTCTTCGACTTTTACTACTGCATTTTCTACGGTTTCGACCTTTTTCTCGATTTTATGATTGCCTCTTTTATTAGCATCGAGATCGATCTTGCCTAAAATTTTAGGGCCGGTGAGCTTGTATTCTTTTTCTTCAATTACTTCTTCTGTTTTCTCAACAACCGTTTCTTTGATTTCTTCTTTTTTGAAGGTCAGAACTTTTGGTTCTTCTTTTTTGATCGGTTTTTCTTCTTTTTTGGGTACTGCTCTATTGCCAATAGTAATCTGTTCGGCTTGCTCTTTAATAGCAATCGATTTTTGAAAATT
Source organism: uncultured Bacteroidota bacterium (assembly GCA_903854205.1). Taxonomy (GTDB): domain Bacteria; phylum Bacteroidota; class Bacteroidia; order Chitinophagales; family Saprospiraceae; genus Saprospira. The sequence continues at coordinate 13,455 of CAINVS010000232.1, forward strand.
CTTAACAAGAACGTCATACATTTCTTCCGAAATCTTGGCGGTTGGCTTATCGATTACTTCGAAGCCGCTTCCTGTTAAATACTCGACAATAGTTTTTGTTCCAACGTTTAGCTCTGCAGCTACTTGTACTAACTTTTTAGACATTCCGTAATTTTGCTAATGGCTTAATAAACTTGATTTTTTAAAATCTCCACAAAGATAGGAATATTTTAAGAGCTAATCTTTACAGCAGCCTAAAAACAATCCAATTGGATATTTTTTTTGATATTTTCTTCACAAAGGCACAGTAAATACAGTAAAATCAAAGTTTTATGAGCCTAAAAGATGTTTTGCAACTAATTATTTTACAAAGATTTAACACAGTTGTTACTAAATTAGTTCGCTAAAAAACCGAAGTGAAGTTTTTATAATAAAATTTAAAATATTTAAATAAAAAGCCGGTGTAGGAATAAGCAATTACAAGCAGTCTCTAAACAGATAATCAAAAGATAAGACCGCTAAGTCAATCCGGCTTATTCATCGCCGCCTTCATCGTCCTCGTCTGCATTTTCAAGTTCTGATTTCAGAATAGCCATTACCTCTTTGATTGTTTCTTCTTCAAGGTCTGTTCTGCGTACCAGTTCTTCCACTTTCAAATCCAATACATCCAATGCGGTATCACATCCGATAGATTTGAGTTCATCGATAACCCAACCTTCGATTTCATCACGGAATTCATCGAGTTCAACATCGAAATCAACTTCATGTTGCACAATACCTTCACGAAATACATCAATAGTATAATTTGTAAGCGTACTGGCCAACTTGATATTGATACCTTTTTTACCGATTGCTTTTGAAATCTCTTCAGAATCGAGATAAACAGAAGCTCTGCGTTTGTTGGCATCAACTTCTATAGAGTTTACTTTGGCCGGAGTCAAAGCGCGCTGTATATAAAGGCTGTCATTGGTTGTATAGTTTATAATATCTATATTCTCATTGCGAAGCTCACGAACTATACCATGAATACGGGAACCTTTCATACCTACGCAGGCACCTACAGGATCGATACGTTCATCGAATGACTCTACTGAGACCTTGGCACGTTCACCCGGAGCACGAACAATGCCGCGGATAGTAATGAGACCATCTTCAATTTCCGGTACCTCCTGTTCAAGCAGACGCTCAAGGAATTTATCATCGATACGGGAAAGAATAACAGTCGGTGTATTGTTTTTCATGTCTACCCGGTGAATTACCGCACGGACAATATCGCCTTTTTTAAAGAAGTCGCCTTTAATCATTTCCATTTTAGGAAGAATTAGTTCAGCTCCGCTTACCTCATCCAATACAACTATTTCACGTTTCAATACCTGGCTTACTTCGCCAAGTATCAGTTCGCCTACTCTATCTACATAGTTGCGGTAGACTTTATCTTTTTCCAATTCAAGAATTCTGGAAATAAGGGTTTGGCGCGCAGCCATAATAGCTCGGCGACCAAATGACTCTACCGTAATTTTTTCATAACATTCTTCACCCACTTCATAATCTTCATCAATATTCATGGCTTCGGTAATAGCAATTTGGTAGCGCTCATCTTCCACCTCTCCATCAGGGACGATTTCGCGTTTGCGCCAAATTTCTAAATCACCTTCAGTTGTACTTACGATGATATCGAAATTATCATCAGCTCCGTATTTTTTTCGGATCAATGTTCTGAAAACGTCTTCCAAAACGCGCACCATCATTGGGCGTTCGATACTCTTGATATTGTTAAATTCCGAGAAGGAATCCATTAAGTTGATACTCATACTTAGATATCAGATTTGTGATTGTCAGATGATCGGACTATTTATTATGCTTTGAAGTTGTAATGCTTCAATTTTAAATTTTAATTATTTAAGCAATTTTAACTACTGCTTTTTTTATGCTTTCAAAGGGAATATTCTGTTGAACTGTCACTTCTTTTTTCTTCTTTTTCCCCTCTTCTACCAATACTTTTTCGTTGTATTCCAACACTAAAAACTCATCATGCACCTCAGTGAGAATACCTTTTGCATTTACATGGGATTCATTAAGTTCCACACTCAATAAACGGCCAATATTATTTTGAAACTGTCTTTTCATTTTTAATGGCGCTCCTATACCCGGAGAAGATACATCGAGGGTATAATTCTCACCCAAAAGTACGTTTTCTTCAATATATTTTTCAAGGAAGCGGCTCATTTCAACACAGTGT
>CAINVS010000233.1 GCA_903854205.1 uncultured Bacteroidota bacterium
TATTTTATCTGTTTCACCAACAGTTTGTCAATACGGGCACCGTCCATATCAATTACCTCAATTTCAAAATCTCGCCAGCTGATTTTCTCGCCCTCGGACGGGATATGCTGCAGTTCTTCCAAAATAAGTCCGGCAATCGTATTGAAGGAATGTTCATTCGCCAGTTCATCCAACTCAAAATGATGGAGAAAATCGTGGAAAGGATACTGACCATCGATGAAATAACTGCCGTCTGCACGTTGTTCCAATGAAAATTCATCGCTGTAAAAGTCGGAAGTATTGCCTACAAGGGCCTCGAGTACGTCATTCATTGTCAGAATCCCCCTTGTATTTCCATATTCATCGGCCACAAGGCCATAGTGAACACCTTTTTCTTTAAAGAGCTGAAGTGCTTTATAAACAGAAGTGTTTTCCGTAAGGAATTGAGGAGCGCGAAGATATTTTCTTAAAGAAAAATCAGGCGCGCTGAGATGTGCAAAGAGATCTTTCAGCAGCACCACGCCTTTTATGTTATCCGGATCTTCATCATAAACAGGGTACATAGAGTGAAGTTCAATATTCACAATATTGCGTATTTCTTCGGGACTGTCATTGATATCCAAGGAAACAATATCGTTCCTGTTCGTCATCAGGGAGGCCACTTTTCGGTCGCCCAAAATAAAGACGCGTTCCACAATGTCCTGTTCTATTTCCTGTACGGCACCGCCTTCGGCACCCTCCTGTATGATAGCCTTAATTTCTTCCTCCGTTACACGGCTGTCAGAGGACTGTTTGATGGCAAGCAGTCTGACGAGCAGGTCTCCGGTAAAGGTTAGCAGCCAAACAAAGGGCAGTGTGATTGTAGAAAGAATATTCATGGGGCGGGCCATCACTTTGGCAATTGCCTCGGGATTGGAAAGTCCGATCCTTTTGGGCACCAATTCACCCAATACCAAGGAGAGATAAGTGATGATAAAGACCACAACTACTGTTGCCAATGTTTCTGCATAAGGACGGAAAAAATCAAAACCTTCAATAAAGGCTTTGATGTCAGTTGTAAATTTCTCGCCGCTGAACATACCGGTAAGAATACCGATGAGGGTAATTCCAATCTGAACTGTCGATAAAAATTTATTGGGGGCATTTGCGATATCCAAAGCAGCTTTTGCGGCTTTGTTTCCTCGCTTGGCGGCCATTTCCAACCTGGTTTTTCGGGAGGATACTATGGCGATCTCGGACATGGAGAAAACGCCATTCAAAAGGATAAGTAATAATATTATAAGGAGTTCCATAATTTCAGACAGGCAGTTAATTACTGCAAAATTATAAGAAATTCAGGAAAGCGGGGACAGTAATGGCAGAAACTTGTAAATATTTGTTTTGTAAAGCTCAGATTTTTTTGTTTTTAGTCAACTGACCTACTAAAATTCTGCATAGATTTTTTAATTTAACAATCGTTTAACTCATCCCCTCTCGTCTCCAGTGACGAGACGCTTGAAAAAAGAAGGGGCTTTTTCGGCGAAGCCCAAAGACTCCGCAAGGAGTCTGAAAAGCCACTCTTTTCAAATGAGCTCGGCTCATCATAAAGAGAGGTTTGGGGAGTCACTTTTATTAAAAACTGCATAACTCATTAGTCTGTGACATTTGTTATTCGGCAATATCCGCCCATTCTCCTCTGCCGACTTTTAAAAGATCTTCCGGTTTACAGGAAAAAAGAATGCCCCTGACACCGGCATTCACAAAAATTCTTTCCATGGTTTTAGCCGTTTCATCCAAATAAACAGGAAAATTTTTCTTCATGCCAATGGGTGAACAGCCGCCTCTGATATAACCTGTCAGATTCTGAATGTCTTTCACTGCAACCATTTCCACTTTTTTATGGCCGCTTACTGCAGCCATTTTTTTGAGGGAAAGACTATGATGCCCCGCTACTACTGCCACTAAAACACCTGTTTTGTCGCCGGTCAGGACCAGGGTTTTATAAATAGTCTCCAACACGAAACCGTTCTCTGCGGCAATTTTTGCCAGATCCAGATTTTCACTGTCATATTCATATTCAACAGTATCGTAAGCTATTTTTTGCTGATCGAGGATACGGAGTGCGTTAGTTTTTTTCATAAGTTTAAATTATTTACCGCTAACTTCATAAATTACAGAAACATTCCCCAAAGGCTGAATTTGGTACAAAAATATCAAATGAAAACTAATTTGTAAAATTACTTAAGTAAGTGAACATCATTATCGAAAGGGCCGCTTCTATATGCTGCTGATTCCGACAACTGAAGCGCTACCTGCGGCTCGTAATTTTTATAAAATCAAATTTTCCAAAATATTTGAACCCTTGATGCGCATTATAAATTTTGTTCAATTACGCTTTGAAAAATAAAAATTAGGCAAAAGGCAAAATAAACTACGCCAAAGGAGACCGTTTTTGAGCTGTCGCAGGTCAGAAAAAATAATCACTCAGATAAAAACAATACATTAAATAGGGGGCAAGTTCAATAAATGCATCAGATAGTTACCTGCGAAGCAATAAATTTAACTTAACTGAAAAAATAACTTCATGACACTGATTCTCGTCACCCTTGGCATTCTTACTGCCGGTCTGCTCTTCGGACTTGTTTACAACTACCTTTTGATGTACACAGATGTCTTCAAGAATATAAAAATACGTTCCACTCAGTTGGATAAACCGCTTTCTCGCACTGAGTTTTTTAAAAGACTCCCGCTTATAGGTTTTAATATTCTTTCCCTCTATGTACTTTCCTTTTTCGGATTGTGGATGGGGCAGGGACTATTCGATATGCAATGGGCCGGCATCGGTATTTTTGTCCTGCATTTTTTGGTCATTCTGGTGGTGGACGACCTGATGTTTTACATCATTCACCGCAGCATGCACGAGAATAAATTTTTGCATCAGAAAATACACAGCTTACATCATCAGGCGAGTCAGCCTTTTCCGCTCGATTTTATCTATGCGCATCCTATCGAATGGCTTTCGGGCTATGCGGGTGCATTAGTTGGCGTGATCCTCATTTTTATCTTTTCTCCGGTTAATGTCTGGGCTTTTTGGACTTGGGCGCTTTTCCGCAGTCTGCATGAGTTGGACATTCACTCGGGCGTGCGCTCCATCGTTTCCAAATATATTCCGCTGATGGCGGGTGCAGAACACCACGATTTTCATCATCAGCGCTCCAAAGGCAATTATGCCTCCACCCTGATCTTTTGGGATCTGATTTTGGGTACGATGCTGAAGAAAAAAGCTTGATCTGTTTGAATGGATTTAGAGAATAATATAGGAAAAGGAATGCTGCGGCATTCCTTTTTTTGTGGGGTGTATTTTAATATGATATTTTTAAGACTAATTTTAATTCCGAATTAAAAATTCCTGATTTTTTTGAATCGATTTCAAGCTTCAATTCTTCTAATAATTTCAATTGTAAACTTGTCTGCTCATAAATAGAAAAAAACTCAAGAGTGTTCAATTTGTTTTTTAAACAGTAAACCTTATAATTATTTAAATCTCCGGTGTAGACTCTATTTGAAGCAATTTCTGAATAGAGTAGCAAATTGATAAAATTTAAAAATTTATACTTTAAATAGTCGTGATCAAATCGAGGCAAATTTATTTTTGGCTCTGATTCTAAATATTCATTAAAAGATCTTACTTTATTAATGAAAACCTCAAGCGTTAAATCAGCCAAAAGATCAAGGAAGAAGCTATCTACAAAAATCAGATTCTGTTGTTGAATTTTGTTTTCTATATTACTAAAAACTAATTGATTCTTATATTTTAACAAATTTATATGACTAATGTAGCCATCAGGAACATGTTGAACCCTTAAAGAATAGATTAAAGTGTATTTTGCAAATACCTTATTATTTAATTTAATATACTCAGTTTGCCTACCTATATTCTGAATTTCCATTTTATTTGCAATTTGTTTAAGACAATTTAGTCGTACAAGTTCTTAAATTTCTCTTTCCGATGTTAACCGATTTACAATATTAGGAAAGGAATTCAAATATGCCAAAACGGAATATTTCAAATCATTGAATATAAAATGCAAAAAAATATAGCAATGGTGGGATTTTTAAAATAATACGAAATAATATTAATCAAAAATTTAACTTAATCACTCAGGCATTCGCTCCATCGTTTCCAAATATATTCCGCTGATAGTGGGTGCTGAACACCACGATTTCGAGTACGAATCTGAAGAAAAAAGCTTGATAGGTTGAATAATTCGAGTATATTAAATGAGCCGTTCTTTCTTGGAACGGCTCATTTTTTTTGATAACTACCCAACGGCCATTTTTGCAGTTTCTTTCCAAATATAAGGTGGAATTGGCACTTCTAACTGCCAATTGATACTCATGGGTTTACTACCATAATGACTAAGATAATTTACCTTTCCCAAAAAGACGAAGGACATTGTATTTTTATAAGCATCCTCGTTCGATTCTCGTACAAAAAGCAAGATATTCTTTTCATTTTTTTCTTGTTCGATATAGGTCAAACCAACACCCTTGTCTGGACGAGCCTTGTTTTGGGATTGCCAATGAAAAATCATTTCATTTACAGCATAATCATCATACATTGTACTCGGTGAATAGTGAAGTTCTGACTTTTCAAGTGTCACTAATAACAACTCACTATTTTTTGAATTTAAAGGCACTACGCCCTCTCTATTAGTCGATTTTTTTAGAAATGTATTTTCTCCAAATGCGGCCAAAATTTGGTCTTTAGTATATCGGCTATGCGCTTTTAAAGGCATAGGAAATGGTAAATCTATATTGATTTCAATATGTGCAATTTTGTTAATCAAATAGGTCAGAGTTTCAATTATTTCCTTTACCAATATTGGATTTCGGCCAATACTCTCAATACTATCCTTAAGTTTGTTAAATCCGTTAGAATCTTGCCAAACATCGTAATGTAGCATGACTAACATTATTTCTTCTTCTGCTGTAGGATTAATAGGATACTCAAATCCATTTTCTGCTAAATGCAATATGTAGGAAAGGTAAGAATATGAATTACAGCAAATCCATTTTTTTTCAATAGCTCTTTGAATTTCTTTTTCATTAATATTCTCGTAATCACCAATTACAAGAGCTTCTGCACAAAGTCTGCTCCAACTACCACGCTTATAAATAGCCTGAATTGGTATATTATAAAAATCGATAAAATTATTCAGAGTAAGAGATAGACTTGTTTGATGTCTAAAATTGGTTATTTTAGTAATAATATGATTTCTATGTAATTGCGTAGCTTTTCTAATATTTTCTAAAATTAAATCTTTAGCTTTTTTCTCCAATACAATCGAACATCCTAGAGGTAGATATGGAAAATCATTTTCCACTTCTTCGGCAGTTGATTTATTTGATTTTCCAATCAATGCTCTGAACTTCATTTCAAAGTCATACTCATGACGCGCATTGCCAACAAAATCTAAAACAGTTAAACAACTTTTTTCATCACTTAATCTAAGACCACGACCCAATTGCTGTAAAAAAACGGTCAAGCTCTCTGTTGGTCGCAGAAATAGTATGGTATCAACTTCTGGAATGTCTACTCCTTCATTAAAAATATCAACTACAAATAGATAATTAATCTCTTTTTTGCGAAGTCGATTGACAACATGATCACGAATTGAATTAGTACTATCACTTACCAATACTGCTGCACTAATTCCAATCAGATTAAACTTTTCTGCCATATAAACAGCATGTTCTTTTGATACACAAAATCCAAGCGCGCGAACTTCACGAAAGTCTGTTAAATAAAATTGACATTTTTCAATTATGTCTGCCACACGAATGTCATTGTGTGTATAAATATTTGTGAGCTCACTTATTGAATAACGTCCATTGAGCCACTGAACCTTAGAAATATCAGTGTTATCTGTAATTCCAAAATACTGAAAAGGACAAAGCAATTTTCGATTCAGTGCCTCAGGTAAACGAATTTCAGCAGCTATTACTCCTCCAAAATCTTCCAAAATGTTTCCTCCATCCATCCTTTCAGGAGTAGCCGTCAAGCCCAACAATATTTGGGGTTTGAATTTTTCTAAAATTGGACGATAGGAACTTGCTGCAATATGGTGAACCTCATCAATGATAATAAAATCGTAATATTGCTCAGTGAGTGGGAGATTGGCAATCTTATTTTTCAATGTTTGAACAGAGGCAAATACAGCTTCGAAATTAGTTGGTTCAAGCCCATCCACCCAAAGTTCACCAAAATTTGCATCACGCAGTATTCCAGCAAAAGTAGATCTTGCTTGTTGTAATATTTCCTTTCTATGTGCTACAAATAGCAATTTAGCATTAGGGTATTTTTTTCTAAAGTTTTTGAAATCAAATGCAGAAATTACGGTTTTACCGGTCCCCGTTGCTGCTACAACAAGATTTCTGTTTCTATTGTGAATAGTTCTTTCCGCATTTAATTTCTCTAAAATTTCCTGTTGAAACGGGTAGGGTTTTAATTCAAAAAAGGATTGTATTGTTAATTCCTCTATTTTTCCTGACTTATTATTTCGAAGAGCTTTATTTAATTTTTCAAAATGAATACCAGGTTGATAGGCTTCAAATTCTGAATCAGCCCAATAGGTATCGAATATTTTTTGGAATTTACCAATGATATGAGGGATCTCCTTGGTTGTAATTTTTAAATTCCATTCTAAACCACTTGTGAGGGCAGTTCTAGAAAAATTAGAAGAACCAATATAACCAGTATGAAAACCTGAATCTCTCAAAAAGAGATATGCTTTGGCATGTAAACGCTCATTATTACTATTATAAGATACCCTTATTTCTGTATTTGGAAGATTAGATAAATATTCAATTGCTTTTGCGTCAGTTGCACCAATATATGTGGTTGTTATAACTTGTAAACTACCCCCTTTTTTAGTGAATTCAGTTAATTCTTTTTCTAAAAGTCTGTAACCTTCCCATTTTATAAATGAAATTAAAAAACAAATTTTATTGGCAGATAAGATTTCTCGTCGAAGCTCAGAATCTAGTGAAATACCCGCATTTCCTCCTGTAAATAACTCACTTTGAATAAGTCCAGTATATGGTGTTATACTTTTTGTATAATTCAGCAAGTCATTTGAAATAGGATTGATCTTAGAGAATACCGCATTCAGTATTTTACCCTGAGTTGCAATCAGGTCATCTTCAATTTCTGATGATTTAAACTCTGTTTTTAATAATTGTATAACTTTATTAGAAAGCTCAATTTGCTGTTCAAGACTATCCTCACCTGTTATTCCACTTAAAACAATTTGTAAAACCTTTGCAAGATAATTACTCAATATTTGAGCAGCTTCAGCTTTTTCAATTGGACTTTGTTGGATAAAATATTGTGATTTTTCCTGTTGATCTAATTTTTGTAAGACCAATTTGGTAATGAGTTGTTCATATATACCTTGCTGAAACATATTTATAGTCTTTAATTTCTCCTGTTAATTCAGAGCTAAAAATTACTTGTTCTTAATACTCAATTCACAATATACAATAAATAGTAAATAAACAAGCCTAAACACCCAAAAAAAATCCCCCACCGTACTCCGATGGGGGATTATATTTTAAACAATCAGTATTATCTGTTAAAACCGATGCTGTCTCTTTTTGAGCTGCTTTCATCCTGTTCTATCAGGTGGAAATCTTTCAGATCGGCGGCGCTGATGGTTTTGACCATATCATGCGTACGCTCGCCCGGCAGGATATTGGCCAAGCGCAGATTTTGACGGCGCACCACCTCTTCCACGATCTTGCGGATAGTACGGGCATTGCCAAAATACTTGTGTTTGTGTGCCAGGAGTTTTTCAATCAGTTCTTTTACCAGTTTGACAGCATCTTCATCCATATTCAGGTCATTGGCCTGGAACATATCTTCCGCAATTTCGAAGAGCTGCTGTGCATTGTAGTCGGTAAATTTCAGGGTACGGTCGAAGCGCGACATCAGACCCGGATTACTTTCCAGGAATTTGCGCATCTCTTCGGGATAACCCGCAACGATGACCATAAACTGACCGCGTTTGTCCTCCATGCGTTTCAGCAGGGTATCCACCGCTTCGCGGCCGAAGTCGCCCGTTCCGCCCTCTGTCAGCGCATAAGCCTCATCGATGAAAAGACCGCCGCCCATTGCTGCCTCGATCATTTCGTCCGTTTTGATGGCCGTCTGTCCGGTATAGCCGGCTACCAGACCTTTACGGTCGGTTTCCACCAAATGTCCGCGTTCCAGTACACCCAGGGCCTTGTAAATTTTCACCATGATGCGGGCCACGGTCGTTTTACCTGTGCCGGGATTGCCCACAAATACCGTGTGCAGCGAGAATGCCTTTTTCACATCGCGGCCAATTTCGGTATAATAACGCACCAATTTTGCCATTTCATCCACATCGCGTTTGATCTCATCAAGACCCACGAGGCTGTGCAGCTCGTTGAGCGCCTCGTTGTACAGCGGCATATCGATAGGAATGTGCACATTGGCTTTGTTGGTGATGCCGAATGCTTTTTCAATATCTTCCAAAACTACTACTGACAGTGCATTGCTGTCCAATTTGCCCATTTCGTCGGGACCCATTTTCATGAGACGCAGCGCCATGTTCTGTTTGCACTCTTCAATTACACCATTAATAAAGCGTCCGTTGCCAAAATGATCATCGCGGTTGCGGTATGCTTCGTAAATTTTTCTGCTCAGCAATTCCCAAGCCTCTTCATTCAGCTTCACATCGCGTTTGTCCGATGAGTATTTGGCAATTTCCATCAATTCATCCGGCGTATAGTCGGGGAAGTTGATGATACTTTGTATGCGGGATTTCATACCCGGATTTTTACCGATAAAGGAGGACATTTCTTTGGGATAACCCGCAAAAACGATGGCGATATCACCTTTTCCGTCAGACATTTCTTTGATAAATACTTCAATTGCTTCTTTACCGAAGTCCTTGCCGTCATCTCCGCGGTCGGAGAGCGCATAAGCCTCATCGACAAAGAGGATGCCACCGCGTGCTTTTTCAATGGCTTTCTGCACCTTTGGCGCAGTCTGTCCGATGTACTCGCCCACAAGGTCAACACGGCCTACTTCATGCACATGTCCTTTGGACAGAAGTCCCAAGCTGTGGTAAATCTGACCCAGCAGTTTGGCTACGGTAGTTTTACCGGTACCGGGATTGCCCATGAAAACAGTATGCAGATTGAAATCGCTATTCTCTTTGAATCCTTTATCCTTACGGATTTGAATAAATTTGAGATAAGTGGCCAATTCATCGATCTGATCTTTAACAGAACTCAATCCGATAAGTGCTTTCAGTTCGGCAGTAGCCTCTTCGTAGGTCAGGGCCTTTTCTTCAACAACTTCGCCGTTGGCTGTGCTAACTCCTGTTGTCGTGCGGCCTTTGGCGGTGAAGCTCATATCGCCCAGCTGCTCTTCATCTTCCGGACCTACAGCGAAGGGTACCACCCCGATAAGCTGATCCATGAAGATAATTTCCAGGGTATATTTGTCTTCGAACCAATATCCGCCGTTGTTGGCGCCATATCCGGTGTCGAAAGTCAATGTTTTTTTCTTGTCTTTTATTTCGGAGAAATACTCCATATAACCCTTGTGCTGACCCGCATCGTTGTAGAAATTGTATTGAAATTCCAAAGGAAGCATATCGGCTTCTTTCAGAATATCCACGGTCATTTCAATATTGATATAGCGGGTTTTGGCCTGAGAAAAGGTTTTGAGGTATTTTCGGGCGGTCAGCGTAGCACCATTTACGGCACTTTCAAAAAGGCGTACCTGTTTGATAGCCACATAAGGATTTACCGATTCACTTACCAATCCGCCGTTTGTAATGAAAAAGTTGGTCGAACTGATAAAGGTTTCACCTATATAGGCATCCCAGCTGTATTTGCCTGCTTTCCACCATCCCGGATTTGGCGTTCCCCAACCTTCGCGCATAAAAAACATGTTATCTTCTTTCTTTACGGTGAATTTCTTTTTTAATTCACAGACTGTTTCTCCGCTGTCAACGTTCTTGCAAACGAGTTTCATGTCAATGTCCCAATCGCGCTCGTCAAAGAGTTTGTTGTAAATTCCGATTTCGGCATAAACGTAGCGGGACTCCTGCTCATCGTAGACGCGGCGGTATTTTTTTTCGTTTTCGTACAGATTTTCAACGGAGCCAAACACTTTAAGGTGTTTGAACTTGTAATTTCCTCCCAGTATATCCATAATTTTATTCCTTGTTGGTTGAATTAATGTCACAAAACGGACAGACCGATTTATGTATTTTTTTATTTTATGCTTTTTAGTAATTGACTATCTGTTTATTAACGCATTTTTTGTTAAAAAAAAAACGTTAGAAGGACAAAACGGAGTGAACAATTAATCTAAATTATTATTCTTTTTACTTTAAGCAGCAATAAAATTACAAATTTTTGGTAGGCTGTACTGATTTTTTTGATCGAATATAATTTTTAAGTCTTATTTAACAAGTCTAAAGCGTTTTTTATATCTTTACATAAATGTTGGCAGGGAACAAAGCTGTGGACTTTTGTCTGCAGAGTATATAAAATTATACCATTCAATTGCATTGTTAATCAATAAATTGCGTGTGCTGTATGTTTCCTGAGACATTTTCTTTTTTCTGAACTTTCTGAGTGTACCTATATGAAACTGCAAACACCATTATCGGTTGGCGAATTTGCCAAAATGATAGAAGCCACAATTATTGGCGATCCTGATGTACAGATTACCCATTTGAACGAGATTCATAAAGTCTGTAAAGGCAGTCTTATTTTTGTTGATAACGAAAAATATTACAATCAGGCCATTTATTCCTCGGCCAGTGCCATCATACTGAACAAGGCAGTGGAATGTCCGCCAAATAAGGCATTGCTCGTGGTGGATAATCCTTTTGAGGCTTATAATACGCTGGCATTGCATTTTATGCCTTACATTCCCATGAGGGCCGTTGTGAGTGAAACTGCAATCATAGGCGAAGGTACAGTTATCGAGCCGGGCGCAGTTATAGGAAATCATGTAACTATCGGCAAAAACTGTCTCATCAGAGCCAATGCCGTCATCTGCGATTATACCCAAATTGGCAATCATGTGGAAATTTTTTCCAACTCAGTTATTGGCAGTAATGCTTTTTATTATCATCAGAGTGACGACAAATCATACGAGCCCTGGCATTCCATCGGCCACGTAGTTATAGAAGATCATGTGCGCATAGGCGCCTGTTGCACTATCGACCGCGGGGTATCGGGAATTACGGTCATAGGGCAGGGTACAAAAATTGATGATCAGGTACATGTGGGGCATGGCGTTGTCATCGGCAAACATTGTATTATTGCCGCACAGTCAGGCATTGCCGGAAAAACAATAATTCAGGATTATGTAACTATTTATGGTCAGGCCGGAATTTCCAAAGGTTTAGTGATTGGTGAAGGTGCTATTATTCTGGCTCAAACAGGCGTTTCCAAATCAATCCCCGGCGGCGGTAAGCGCTATATGGGCTCTCCTGCTGCCGATGCGCTTCAGACATTCAAGGAAATGGCTGCACTGCGCCGACTGCCTGAATTGATGAAGAAATTTGACAAGATTTCGCACCTCATTATCGATGAAGATAAGGCAGATCCTAAGTAATTGATGAAATTCCAACATAGTAAATACCAACTTGCAGAACCCATGTTTAAATTAATAATCAATTTAAATTTACGGTTCAAGTAACGCTGCTGCTGGCTTTTTTTACTTTTGGCAGCATTAGTAGGGTCGTTAGATCCAAGGACCCTACTAATGCCGCTGCTTCCGACATATGGACAAGCTGTCTTTGACGATTTTTATTTATGTTTTTGATGCCTAATTGGGCTTTTAACCGAAGGAACCTGAACCGAAGGAACATGAACAGAAGGAGCGTGAACCGAAATGACAGTAGCGGTTCTTTGCGGTTCAAGCCCGGATATTTGTTTTTGCTGACGGAACGCAGGCAATGCACAAACTGTTATCTAACTAAACCCTGCGCTCATGGTATTTCCGCTCAACATCAAGATTCAAAAAAAACATCGTTGGCTTTGGTTGGGCGCTGCGGCATTGCTTTTGCGCATTATCTACGGCATTTTTCCTGCTTTTTGCGAATACAGTTATTCCCGGGGTTTCTTTTTGGGAATACGCTGGATTGTAGATAATACTTGGGGTCATTTTATGCCCTTTGCTATGTTCTATGTATTTTTTCTGACGATCGGAATATGGGCTGCATGGGCCTTGAGAAAGGAATATCTTGGCCGCGATGCCAATCGAAGCTGGAAGAAATGGAGTGGCAAAGCTTTGTTGAATTTCGGCAACTTTCTCGGAGCCGTTGTATTTTTCTTTTTGGTATTCTGGGGTTTTAATTATGCCCGAATCCCATTGGAAGATCAAATGGGCCTTGAGGTGCGAAAACTCTATATGGGGGAGCTGCGCGCCGAAGCCGATTATATCGCACAAAAATCGGCAGCTGCCAGAGCAGAAATCCCCGGAATTGATACTTTTGAAGTTATGGCAAAGCATTTTCCCGAAGATCTGGAAACGGAGATGCGCAATTGTCTGGTGCAGGTATTGAAAGAATTGGGTTATCCCACTGTCGGCAAAGTGCGTGGCAGGCAGCTTTATCCCGGACTGTTAAACGGATTCAATTCCTCTGGGGTTTATTGGCCATTTACCGGCGAAGGACATATTGAGTCGGCCCTGCATATATTGCAGAAGCCTTTTACGATGGCACATGAAATGTCGCACGGATACGGCTTTGGAGATGAAGGAACCTGCAATTTTTTGGGTTATCTGGCCTGTCTGAAATCAAAATATCCTGCAATCCGCTATTCCGGATATTTAAACTGTTGGCGTTATGTATTCAGCGAAGTGGATGACGAATATTATCTGCACAACCGTCCGCTTATAGACCGCGGTATGTTCAATGATTTGGAAGCGATTCACCGCGAAATGAAAAAATATTTCGAGTTTTTACCGGGGCTACAGGAATTGGCCTATGAAGCCTATCTGAAAATGCAGGGCATAGAAGACGGACTGCAGAATTATGACCGTATGATTCTGATGGTCGCGGCATTGCGAAGAAAAAATACTTCAGATAATTAGGAATATTAATAAACATCGATTTAAATAATCCTTTGAAAAAAGTTTATTATATTTGTATAAACAAACCGACAATCAAGATGAGAAAAATAAAAACTTATGCCGCCTTGGCTATCATGTTATTTTCCATGAATGCCTGCACAAAAGATGGACTTATCTCCCTCAAAAAAGTGCCCGATAATGTAAAATCAGCCTTTAATTCGGCTTATACTTCTGCAAACGATGTGGAATGGTATCGCGATGGGGATCTCTACATTGCCGAATTTGAACAAAACGGTCAGGAAATTGAGGTAACTATGAACGAAAACGGTCAGGTTATTGAAATTGAAACAGAGATTGCTGTCAGTGAATTGCCGGCTGCAATTTCAGTTTATATAGCAGCCAATTATCCCAATGCTGAAATTGAAGAAGCGGAGCGCATTGAACAACCCAATCAAAATGGAGAGTTTGGCAGTACTTTAAATTATTCCGTTGAAATTGAGACAGAAGAAGATGATGATCACGAAGAAGAATTGGAACTGCTTTTTGATGCAAACGGCAATTTCCTTTCCATAGAATCAGAAAATGATGACGATGAAGACAACTGTCGTGACGATGTCGATGATGATGATGATGATGAAGATTAGGTCTTAAAAAATAGCAAATCCTCCATTCGAAAGATGGGGGATTTTTTTTGAAGGTCCTCAAACCCAAATCCGTCTAAATTAATATTTTAGTGCATATTTTTATAAGCCAATCAACTCATCAACAACCCATTATATTAAAAAAGAAGGGCTATACTTCGGCGAAGCCGAAAGACTCCCTAGGAGTCTGAAAAGCCCCTCTTTTTAGATGAGCTTTGCTCATTGGAAAGAGAGGGGTTTGGGGTGAGTACCTTTTAATCTGGGTTAAATGAAAATGTTTTGCTTAGAGATATCCTAATTTTATGCAAATTTTCAAAATTAGTACGATATTGGATAGTGTACTGTCATATCAATAATACAACAATTACAAATGAACAGATATATTGCATTTTTTCTTTTTTCCATAATGGCTTTCAGCCTGCATGCGCAGGTTGAAGAGAAAAAAGATACCAATAGAACCAAAGAGGGCGAGTATTACAGCACCACGACTATTGACGGGAAAGTAATTCCTATCCTCATTATCGATGGTGATACGCTGCCAACTATCAATGCACCGGATGTTACAATCTCCCGCAAGCGCGATTTTGAAAGCAGGGAAGAAAGGAAACGTTATCATCAGTGGCGCAGACATGCGGCCAAGGTTTATCCCTATGCCCTGGAGGCGGTCCGACTCTATCGTCAGATAGAAAAAGAAACGGCCGATATGAAAAAGGGCAAGCGGAAAAAATATACCAAGAGCATGGAAAAGGACCTGAAACCCCAATATGAGGCGGAATTGAAGGCACTGACCAAGTCGCAGGGTTATATCCTTATCAAAATGGTGGAACGTGAACTAGAACAGCCTTTTTACAAAGTAATCACGACAATACGCGGTGGTTGGGATGCTGTAAAATGGCAGGCTATGGGTAAAATGTATGGTTATGACCTGAAAAAAGGCTACAACCCAAAAGATGATGAAATTTTGGAAATGATCCTTTATGATTTGGACCTTACCTACGAATATGATATGTACAAGACCGATTTGAAAAAGAAAACGCCCTAAATGCCTAATGAAGGTCAAATAAATTTTTACCGCAAAGATGATTTACCTGACCTATATTTGAGATTTCGCAAAGAACGCAAAGCAATATAGTGTTACGTTAGTTGTATTATAGCGTATTTTGTACCTGCAGATTTTCACTGATAATTTTCCCGGTTTGCAGCCCCATCGGGGTGACATTTTTGTAGCCGCAGGCGAAAAAAAATGATTAGAACTCCGTAGGAGTGGCATTTAAAATAAATTTATTCAATAAAATGGTTAATAAATAAAATGTCACCCCTACAGGGTTCTTTTCCTTCGCAGCTTTCGCTGCTACAAAAATATCGCTCCTCTGGAGCTTCTTGTGGACTAGGTAATTTGTGCTTTGCTGTTGGATTACGCCTGTAAAATGATTTATTGCCAAATGGTAATATAGAAAAGTTTTTCACGTCAAATCAAAGATAACACAACACTAGATCACCAATAATAAATCGTCCCGATAATTTCACAATTATCGGGACGATTTATTTATACAAAAAAACTACTAAATACCCAAGGCCTCCAATACAGCATCATCAGCAGGTTGTACAGTTGGAGCTATAACTTTGATCAACATTCCGGCCTCATCGAAGATATATTTTTGGAAATTCCATTTTACTTCCGAATCCTCCAAACCGTTAAGGGCTTTTTGGGTAGCAAAGCGGTATAGTTCGTGCATGTCATCACCTTCTACCGAGATTTTAGTAGTCATGGGAAAACTCACGCCATATTTCAGGCTGCAAAACTGCTCAATCTGTTCGTCACTGCCGGGTTCCTGAGCGCCAAAGTTGTTGGCCGGACAGCCGACTATAACGATTTTGTCCTTGTATGCCTCGTACATTTCCTGCAGCTGAGTGTACTGTGGTGTCAGTCCGCACTCGGAAGCTACGTTGACGAGCATGATTTTTTTACCTTTAAAATCGGCAAAATTGACAGAGTCAGTTTTTAGACCCTTCAGTTGGAATTGGTGAATGCTTTGCATAAAGTTTAGATTTGATTTTGGTATAACATTTTAAACAGCAAGCCCCGAAAAAAGTTTTGTTTGCAATAGCTGATATTGATCAGTTCCCCAAAAGTACAGCATGTCCTAAAATTATATAATTTTGTGCTTCTCAAATATAAATACAATGGACAACCAAAAACTTATTGCATATACAACTGATCTTGTCAAAAAAGACTTTGATATGTCGCTTTCGGAAGATCGTTTAATCACTGAAGCAGAGCTTGAAAAAGCTTTGGCCGAAAGGATCAGCTATATGATTGAACATGAACTCGAGCAGCTTTTTGCGATTCTTTACCGACTCGATGTAAGTGAACAGAAGGTTCATGCTGCGCTAAAAATGGATAATGAAATTCCGGGAGCTGTGGCAGTGGCCCGCCTCATTATCAGCAGGCAGAAGGAAAAAGCGTTTACGCGGATGGAATACAGTCAGGAAGAGACTGATTTTGAAGATGATGTAACCGCCTGGTAATAAACCAAAAATATAGCGATAGAATTGAATTGCTAACTTTAAAAAAAACACTAAAAATTATGAGCCGTAGGCACCGTTTCTGAATGGCGGAGGCACCAGCATATAGAAACGGCCCTTTCGGGAACAGCACTAAGCCTGAAAATTCAATAAAAAAGCAAACAATATCATGCTAATGGACTGTCTGGCCGATTCTGGTTTTGGATTGTTGGGTCGTTCCAACGACCCGACAATCCAAAAATGCATTGGCTCCGACTTGATTTTTTGTTACTTTTGTCTCGTCAGGTGCTGACGAGACAAAAGTAAGAAAGAGCCCGCGGCAGCGATATGCGAATAGCATTTTTAAACCGTCTGACTCAAAAAGTTAGTGAAATAATTCTTAGAGCAAATACCATGGCTGGATTCTGGGTTTAAAAAAAATACGTCCCGGTTTTCACCGGAACGTACTTACCTGTTATTACTGCCTTGCCTGTTTGTAATTTAGTTATACTGCAAAGCTTTCCCCGCAACCGCAGGTACGCGATGCATTGGGATTTTCAAAGAAAAACCCCTTGCCTGTCAATCCGCCCGAAAAACTTAGCGTGGTATCGAACAGATATAAAAAGCTTTTAAGGTCGGTGACGATCTTTACGCCTTTGTCTTCAAAGACCTGATCGTTGGGCTGAGATTCGTTATCAAAGTCCATTTTGTAACTGAGTCCCGAACAACCGCCGCTTACCACCGATACGCGCACGAAAAAATCATCACCCAAGTGCTCCTGCTCCCGGATATCATTGATTTTTTCCAATGCATTTTCTGATACATAAATCATAATTTGAGCAAAAAAGTTTGCCGGAAAATATTGTTAGATTATTCGGTAATAATGCCGTTTTTCTCCTGATAGTCTTTAATCGCTGCTTTGATGGCATCTTCTGCCAAAACTGAGCAGTGGATTTTTACAGGAGGCAACTCCAATTCTTCCACGATATCCATATTGTCGATACCGGAAGCTTCATTCAATGATTTGCCTTTCAGCCATTCTGTTGCCAATGAAGAAGAGGCAATAGCAGAACCGCAACCGAAGGTTTTGAATTTGGCATCGGTGATAACACCCTGTTCGTCAACTTCAATCTGAAGACGCATAACATCGCCGCACTCGGGAGCGCCAACGAGACCTGTGCCGACATTTTTCTTTTCTTTGTCCATAGTACCCACATTGCGCGGGTTATTGAAATGGTCGAGTAATTTATCTGAATAAGCCATGGCTATATGATTTGAGAATTTGAAAATTTGAAAATTTGAGAATGAGTGCGCGGAGATGAAAACATAATTCTGTTATGACAATCTGATACAAATCAACTCCTATAATTTATCATGTACCAAGTACTTAGTACTAAGTACTCTCTACCCTAATGCTCCGTCCACTTCACCGATTTCAGATCAATTCCATCTTTAAACATTTCCCAAATAGGAGAGAGTGAACGCATGTGATCTACACCTTTGCTGATTTTATCGAAGGCATAATCAACTTCTTCTTCGGTAGTAAAACGGCCAAGACTGAAGCGCAGAGAAGAATGCGCAAGGTCATCGCCCAAGCCAAGAGCTTTCAGTACATAAGAAGGTTCCAAAGATGCTGAAGTACAGGCAGAACCGGA
>CAINVS010000234.1 GCA_903854205.1 uncultured Bacteroidota bacterium
AAAATATCTTCAAATTTTATTTTACCCTGCCGTTATTGCACGTTCCGATGGCGAACTGAACAACGCAAAAGAATATTCAGAATAAAACAATTTATCTATACAAACATAGGCGGTGAAAATGAGCATAAAGCTTACTTTCTCCGCTTTTTTTATTTTTACTTACTTAGATTCTATTTAAATTAGCCAAAATCAAGTAAACTGACAAAAAAATGACATTTAAGTGTCCTGCTTAAACTACTTTTGTGTGCGGGAAATTGTTGTTAATAATTATTTGCGATCCAATTTCTGACCTGCAATTTAATATTCAATTAGTAACACACTCAAATTCACACTATACTGCGCACTGAGCTGCATCGACATGGATACGATCTACAGTTATAAAATCATTACCATCACGCATAAAAATACTCATTTGAATGATATCGGGCAGCTTGTTCTTCCCGACACAGACACAAATGAATCATTTCAGCGTAAACTCAATGAAGTTAAAACGCTCATGGGGATGAAGGAACTGATGTACCTTGCGACCTGCAATAGGGTTATGTTCTTTTTTGTATCAGATGATAATGTTGACGGTAAATTTTACCCAAAGCGCTTTTTTCATACTGTTTATGGACATCTTGATAATGAAATATTAGAAAGAGGCATAGAATCTTCAAATATTTACGAAGGTCTTGAGGCGATTTCTCATCTTTTTGAGGTGGCAGCATCAATGGATTCTATGGTGCTTGGTGAACGCGAAATCCTTCGTCAGCTTCGTGAAACTTACGAAAAAAATAATGTGCTGGGCCTTACCGGAGATTCCATTCGTTTGGCTATGCGTTTTGCCGTAGAAGCAGCCAAAAAGGTTTATTCGAGCACTCGAATCGGTGAAAAACCCGTTTCCATTGTTTCACTTTCCATACATAAAATGCTTGAAAAACAGTTACCTGCAGACGCAAGGTTTCTGCTCATCGGCGCCGGACAGACAATCAGACTGGTTATCAAATTTTTACAGAAACACGGTTACAAAAATATTTCTGTTTTCAACCGAAGTTTACAACCTGCGAAGCAATTGGCTTCTATTCTTTCGGGAGATGCCTATACACTAGATCAGCTCAGCAGCTTCAATCAGGGTTTTGATGTCATTTTTGCAGCTACTTCTTCTACCGAACACTTATTAACCGAAATGGTTTATAGCGAAATTATTGGGGAAGATAAGGGGCAAAAACTATTGATTGACCTTAGTATACCCGCCAATATCGAACCTCTTATTGCCGAAAAACACAACGCAGATTATATCCCTATCGAAAATCTGAAAGCTTTGGCTCAGGCTAATATTGGTTTCCGCGAACAGGAATTGGGTAAATCCAAGATTATTGTGAATGAATATGTCGACAATTTTCAAACTGCTTTTAAAGAACGTCAGATAGAATTGGCTATGCGTGGCGTGCCCGAACAAATAAAGGCCATACGCGCACATGCCTTGAACAATGTATTCAAAAACGAAATTTCAGAGTTGGATGAACAGCAGCGCGAACTTTTTGACCGTGTACTTGCCTATATGGAAAAACGTTGTATCGCCATTCCGCTCCAGGTTGCTAAAGAAAAATTGGCACATTCCTAATCTCAATATTGTTCGTTGATTGATATCAGTGTTTTCATAACATTTTGATACAAGATGCGCTACCCAAATAATCATGAGCAAAATAATCATCGGCACCCGAGGCAGCGAACTTGCACTTTGGCAGGCACACTTCATAAAAGGACAATTGGAAAATATCGGTCAGGAAGTTGAGCTAAAAATCATTACCACCAAAGGTGATGCCATTCAACACCTAAGCTTCGATAAAATTGAAGGCAAAGGCTTCTTTACCAAGGAATTGGAAGATGCCCTCCTTAGCGGAGAAATAGATTTGGCTGTTCATTCCATGAAAGATCTGCCCACTACTCAACCTGAAGGACTACGCATTGCTGCAATTTCTTATCGTGACCTGCCCGAGGATTGGCTTATCATCAAAAAAGATTCGATGGAAAGCGGCAGAGTGTTGAAACTAAAGGCAGCTCCTGTTGTAGGCAGCTCATCGGCCCGACGCAAAGCTCAAATACTTTCTATCCGTCCCGATGCAGAAATTAAAGACATAAGAGGAAATGTGCCAACTCGATTGGAAAAACTCCGGAAGGGTGATTATGATGCAATTTTATTGGCCGGAGCAGGATTGAACCGTCTGAAAATTGATCTGAGCGAATTTGAAGTGCTAAAATTTAGTCCGCGGGAATTTGTACCGGCACCTGCACAGGGTGTTTTGGCCTTACAAATCCGACATGAAGATAAACTGCTATATCAGTTGTTGCGTAATCTGCATAATTCAGATGTTGTCCAATGCACAAATGTGGAACGCAAAGTATTGCAACTTTTTCAGGGTGGCTGTCATCTGCCATTGGGTGTTTATTGTGAACGCGACGATCAGGGATATTTCCACGTTTGGGCTGCAAAGGCCGATGCATGGAATGCTCCATTGAAAAGGGTTCAAATGTCTTCTTCTACACATGCAGGTTTGGCTGAAAAGGTCTACAAAGCACTTTTGGTAGCAGACTCAGAATAAAAAAACTAATAATAATCTATCAATTAAAGACAAAAACAAGCAATTCCCATAGCTTTTAGCCTAAGACTTTGGACTTTCGCCTTTTTACCCTATCTTTGCACTTTGAAAACAAAAACTGGTGCAAACCAAGAACATGTACAGTCCAAAGCTCATCATTTTCACAGCTCCTTCGGGAGCAGGAAAGACAACAATTGTAAAACATCTGCTCAAGGTTCGCAATGACCTTGCTTTCTCCATTTCGGCCTGTACACGTACGCAACGTTATGGCGAAGTTAATGGTATGGACTATTATTTCCTCTCAGTTTCCGAATTTAAGAAAAGGGTTGCTGACGGTGATTTTGTAGAGTGGGAAGAAGTATATGAGAATCAGTTTTACGGCACATTGAAACCTGAAGTAGAAAGACTGTTAAACTTAGGGAAAAATGTTATCTTTGATATTGATGTAAGAGGCGCTGTCAATATCAAAAAATATTATCAGGATCATGCGCTTACAATCTTTGTTGCGCCTCCCAGTCCTGAAGTACTTTTTGAAAGACTAAATAATCGTAAAACAGAAGATGAGGAAAGTCTAAAGAAGCGTATCGCACGCGCTCGTGAAGAACTAACTTATGAAAGGAAATTTGATGTTACTTTGATAAACAATGATTTGGAAACTGCTTTGAAAGAGGCTGAGCATATTGTAGAAACCTTTATTCTTGAAGGCTTTGAGGGAATCAAAAAACACGAATATGGAAACGGCAATCACCAATGATATACGTGTAACTGTAGAAGTTATATATCAGCCTAGTTACTCAAAACCTTTGAAGAACGAGTTTGTATTTGCATATCGCATCACTATTGAAAACATTGGAAACCAAGTTGTACAACTCATGAGAAGACATTGGTTCATCTGGGATTCAAATGCCGTGCAGAGAGAGGTGGAGGGTGACGGTGTAGTGGGTGACCAGCCGGTGCTAAATCCCGGACAAAGTTATCAATATGTTTCCGGCTGTCCTCTTGTCACAGAGATGGGTACAATGGAGGGTTTTTATACAATGAAATACATCGAAAACGATAAAGAATTTGTTGTCCAGGTTCCGAGATTTCAGATGATAGCACCTTTTAAGAACAATTAATAAATAAATCTTACTTTAAAATATTGCCCTGCTTCCGGTAACGGAGGCAGGGTTTTTTAATTGACATAAATTAAAAAGACAATGAACTGTGACATATTTTGGCGTACTTCAGCCCTATCTTTAAATTCTTAAAAAAAATGATATGTCGGGAACTCTACCGGCAAAACATCAGTTGATAAGATTCCTTGACTATTTATATCAAGGGTTAATAAATCCCGAAATAACATGGCAAACCTTGCAAATGATTTCAGCAGCATCTTCTCTCCCGACAGCTGCCTCGGTATTTACAGAATCATCAGCGATTACCTTTCACTCAAAGGAAAATTTGATCAGAAGGACAAACAAACCTGGTATTTTCAGCAGGGCTTAGAATCAAATCAAAAACGGCTTGAAGCCATTAAAAAAGAATACGAAATTATCCGAAACTACTACAGCAATACTGCTGCACAATTCGAACAACAACTTGTTGATTTGGAACTTGATAAAGAAAAAATACTAAAATCTCCTTCCGGATTTACCAAATCAGTAGCATTTCATACAAATAAGCGACAAATCGCAAGGATTGAGGAATACCTTTCCATGAAAGAAAAGGAAATTCAGCTCCTTCCGATTGACCAATATCAGGCTTTTTAATAGCACCCTATCTTAATCTCCCTTTTCCGGGAGTATAAAATCATAGCTGCAAATGCGGCCTGATAATTCTTTGTCAACATAAAACCTTCAAATAATGGAACCGAATTACAGACAGATTTTGCTTGACAGTTTTGGAAAAATTTATGAAGAGTCGAAAGACTGTAAATTGCCGATCGGGCATTTTGAAAAACTTGAAGCGGAATTGAATTCAATTTCAGAATATTTTAATACTTCCGAAACTGAGTCCTTTATTATTGCTATGATATTTGCTATGAACTGCAATGGAAGTTCTGTGGATATGAATGACCTGAGACATCATATACATTGCAGCCCAATGAAGTTGTTAGGGTTCAAAGAAGATTTTGACAGGCTTTGTAATACCGGAATTCTTTTTAAAGAAAAAGGCAGAAGACATCAAAACCTTAACGCCACAAATGAGCAGTACTCCATCAATCCGATGGTCAGCGATGCTATTCTTCAAAACCTGCCATTGCCTCAGTTAAAAAAGGACGAAATGGATTCTGTTGCTGAGCTGCTTGAAAAATTGTCTGAAATGTTGGATCAACGTAGCGAAAGGGATATTAGCAGTGTTGAACTTCATATTTCCAGCTCTGAACTGCTTCATAAATCAACACATTTTCCGCTTGTCGAAAGGATTTTGAAGATGGGGCTTGAAATTGAAAATATAATAATATTTCTCTCTCTTGTTTGGAAGAACCTGGAAGGGAAAGAACGTCTCGATTTAAATTATATTACTTCCACAATCTTCGATTCCAGCGTCAAGAGGTTTAAATTCATGCAGGGATTTATTCATTCGAGCAATCCATTGATACAAAATGGCCTGATTGAAATACAGGAGTCGAATTTTTATAATGATACAGAATTAACGCTGAGCGAAAATGCCAAAATAATGCTGGAAGAATGTGGCCTGAAGCTTTATTTGAAAATTAAAAAAAGGGAAAATGTCATCTCCCCGGAACAGATTAGCGATAAAAAACTAATTTTCAATGAGGGAGAAATGAAACAGCTCGAAATGCTGCGCGGCCTGCTTTTAGGCAATAAACTGGACGAAATGCAGGAAAGGCTTTCGGCCAAAGGTTTGCCAAAAGGAATTAATGTTTTATTACACGGTGCTCCGGGTACCGGAAAAACAGAGACAGTGTTGCAGATGGCCAAAGAAACTGGGCGGGAAATAATGAAGGTGGAAATCAGTCAGTCGAAATCGATGTGGTTTGGCGAAAGCGAGAAAGTCATAAAACGCATTTTCACCGATTACAAGGCTTTTATGAAAAGTTCTGCAATAGTTCCTATACTTTTTTTCAATGAGGCCGATGCCATTATTTCAAAGCGCAGAAATATTGGAAATTCCTCTGTTTCTCAAACAGAAAATGCCATTCAGAATATTATTTTGGAAGAATTGGAAAATTTTGAAGGTATTCTGATGGCCACTACTAATTTGTCCAACAATATGGATTCAGCTTTTGAACGCCGTTTTCTTTTTAAAGTCGAGTTTGGCAAACCCGACCATATAACAAAGTCCAAAATTTGGAAACTTAAAATGCCGATTCTGTCAGAGCTTGAGTGCGAAACACTTTCCAAAAACTTTGATTTTTCAGGCGCACAGATTGATAATATACTTCGCAAACAGGAGATTTTTGAGATCCTCTACGGCGGAGATTTTAACTTTGCCCTTGTTCAGGGTTTTTGTGAAGAAGAATTACTCAACAAAGAAAGTGCTAAAATAGGATTCTAGTGATTGGGCCCTTTTTTATTGTCTAAAAAACCACAATAAAAAGGGGCTACAACTAAATGCAGCCCCCAATCCTAGAGTTATGGTTCAAAAATCTGTTAGTAATATGTATTATGCCTGTTCTGAGCCAGGCAGCGTCAAAGTTCCTTTTTCACTCAAAAGATACCAGATACCGTCCTTGCGAACCTTGGCATTCCCGTTTTCGAAAGCACGAACCACTTCAAAATTAATATTACATATTTCGATGCCCTGTTCGTTTACAAATCCCCATTTTCCGCTTTTGTTGACGGGAGCATATCCGTTTTCAAAATTACCAACCCAATCATATCGGAAAGTGCTTAGTTTTTTGCCCTGTTTGTTGATAAAAGTCCATTTACCATCATTTTTAGCTGCAGCATAACCATTGTTGAATGGGCGAATTTCATCAAAGCGTGGGGAAAGGATTTCTATTCCCTGTGCATTTACTAAGCCAAATCTTTTGTCCAATCTCGTGATTGCCATTCCTTCCTGAAAGTAGCTGACAATTTCAGAACCACTTGCCGTAATTTCACCGCGACCAAGCAATGTGTGCTGTTCAAAATTTGAAATCAGTGTAGACTGGGCGATTGTTAGCTCTGAACTCAGCAAAGTGATGAAGAGCGCAAGTACTAAATTCATTGTTTTCATAAAATTTGTGTTTACGGTTTATTTAGTTGTATTTGTCTTTGTCTTTGATGTTGCAAAAGTAGCACCATGCTACCTCAACGACGATTATCCTCGACGACCTAGGAGCTTTTTTCGATCAAAACCAATTGAATATCTGATATTAACATAGTTTTAAGAGCTGTTAACCCGTATTTTGTAGGTCTGTTCCTGTATATTCATCCTTTGACTGATACCAACAGCATAAATACAATACTACATTCTGTAATTTATATATTATAGGTATATTATTCTGTTTATAATTATTTTAAATGTTAATTTCAGAATTTACATTGGAATAAAATCAAAGCAAACTATTAATACTGTCAATCCGATTATTAATATCTGCATAAAAAAACAGCAAAATCCATCTGGCGGATTTTGCTGTTTTAATGTGCGCATATTACGAAGAAACACTTTTACAAACATTTAAAACTGAAAATAAATAAATGGATGTATTTCCGTCCCGGCAATCTGTATGACCAGCCAAATGTAAAAAGCCAACAATAACGACTGAAACAACCAAGGGAAGGAAACAAAGCGATCCTGCATCCAATTCTCAAATTTGGACGGAAAGAAATGAATGAGGTATCCTATACCAAATAAAATGAAGACTTTATGATATCCTTGGATCACTGTGGGAATAAGCGAGAAATCCAATTCAGTGCCAATCTGCATAATCACTGAATTTGCATCTTCGAAACTTGCTGCACGGAAATAAATCCAACAAAATGCAACAAAGTGGAAGGTAAACAACCAACCCAAAAACCGAATGGCCATAAATTTTTTCCAACGCCCGATAAGCGGCTTTAGCAGTCTTTCCAAAGCCAGCATAGCTCCATGCAGTGCGCCCCAGACTACAAAACGCCAGGCTGCACCATGCCAGAGACCACCTAAAAGCATAGTGACAACAAGATTCATGTAGGTAAAAATTTGTACCCGAACATAGCTATTCCCAAAAAAGATCAGCAATCCTCCTGTAAGTATAACTGCAGCATATACTACCAGCAGTATAAAACTTGGCCATAAAAAGTAAAAGACGGCCATAAATGCCAACATAAAAAATACTGAACCGAAGCCTCCTCCCCTATTTCCGCCCAAAGAAATATAGAGATAATCGCGCAGCCAGGTAGAAAGGCTTATATGCCATCTTTTCCAAAATTCCGTCACACTCAGCGACTGATAAGGCGCATTAAAGTTGGGTACCAGTTTAAATCCCATCAGCAGTGCAAGACCAATTGCCATATCACTGTATCCTGAAAAATCGCAATATATCTGAATAGTATAGCCATAGACTGCCAATAAATTTTCAGCGCCCGAGTATTGGAGCGGGCTTGCAAAAACCCGATCAACAAAGTTGGTACTTATATAATCGGAGATAATCGCTTTTTTTAACAAACCGACAAGAATAAGCCAAAAGGCCATTCCCATGTCCCGTTTAGTCAGTTCAAGCTTTGCCCGAATCTGCGGCAAAAAATCGATTGCTCTAACGATAGGCCCTGCAACCAGCTGCGGAAAAAAGGAAACAAAAAATGCAAAATCCAATATATTTTTTTCAGGTTTCAATTCACCCCGATACACGTCTATCGTGTAACTCATTGTTTGAAAGGTGTAAAATGAAATTCCTACCGGCAACACCAGATCCAGCGCAGCAACTTCTGCTCCGGAAAACTGATTATAAGTACTGATGAGCATATTGGTATATTTAAAATATCCCAAAAGTCCCAGATTCCCAATCATGCTAAGCATCAGAAACAAAAAACGCCTTACTTTTTGATTGCTTTCGCAACGGGAGATTGCCATACCCAGCAAATAGTCCCAAACTGTTGATAAAATGAGCAACCAAAAAAATATTCCACTGCTTTTGTAATAAAAGAACAGCGAGAATGCCAAAACATAAAAAACCCTAAAAGTCTTATGCTCTTTTGTTAATATGTAGATTGCATAAAAGATAATAAACAACACCAAAAATAATCCGGTGTTGAAAATCAAAGGTGCATTTTCCTGATAGGTCAGATATGTATTCAGTTTTTGAAGCAGTATTTCCATTAGAGCTGTTATGACTGCCTCAAAGTTCTGTTTTTTTTGATATTTCGAGAATAATAATCCACTTTTATTAAACCCAAAATCTAGCAATGACTGTGTCGTAGAATTGAATTGCTAATTTAAACCAAAAATCAAGTCGCAGCTAACGATAAAATTGGGCGTCGCTGTCGTTAATCCTAACATTATTTTTCCACTCATGCCCAATTTTCTATGACCTGCGACACTTCAAAAGGGATCTCCTTTTAATAGTTTATTTTGCCTATTGCCTGGTATTTTTGGAGTTATTTTATTGTCAAAATTTATTATAAAAGCCTTGGTTAATCATGAACTCTAATGACGATTCCGGGTTAAATGAAAAAGCCGCCTCCTTTGAAAGAAGCGGCTTTGGCAACATGGATGTCAAAAAAATAACTTCTTACATATCGTCAGTATCTTCATCTTCATCTGAAGATACGATTACTTTTGCTTTACGTGGTTTTTTCTTTGCAGGTTCTGTCCCGGCAACAGCTTCTTCTTCTGTAAAAATTCCCAAAAGTTCAGACTTGATTTTTGCTTCAATCTCATCTGCTACTTCAGGATTATCCTGCAGGAACTGTTTTGCGGCTTCACGGCCCTGAGCTATTTTGGTACCATTGTAACCATACCATGCCCCGCTTTTGTCCATAATACCCATGTCGGCGCCCAAATCGACGATTTCTCCGGTTTTTGAAATACCTTCACCATACATAATATCAAATTCGCAGGTGCGGAAAGGAGGAGCAAGTTTATTCTTAACGACTTTTACTTTGACGTGATTACCGATGATGTTACCTTCACGATCTTTCAGTGCCCCAGAAGTTCTGCGGATGTCGAGACGCTGGGTTGCATAGAATTTCAGTGCATTACCGCCGGTAGTAGTTTCGGGATTACCGAACATTACGCCGATTTTTTCGCGCAACTGATTAATAAAGATACAGCAGCAGTTGGTTTTACCGATAGCTGAGGTCAATTTACGCATGGCCTGAGACATCAGACGGGCCTGAAGACCCATTTTAGAATCACCCATTTCACCTTCAATCTCGCTACGTGGCACAAGTGCTGCAACAGAGTCAATGACTAATATATCAACAGCGCCGGAGCGTATTAGATTTTCTGCAATTTCAAGTGCCTGCTCACCATAGTCGGGTTGAGAGAATACCAACTCATCTACTTTTACACCCAATCTTTCCGCATAGTGACGGTCAAAAGCATGCTCTGCATCAACAAAGGCAGCGATACCGCCTTTTTTCTGGCACTCAGCAATAGCATGAATGGCAACGGTTGTTTTACCGGAGGACTCCGGACCATAAATTTCAATGATACGGCCTTTAGGAAAACCGTTTGTACCCAGAGCAACATCAAGACCGATGGAACCTGTGGATATAGCTTCTACTTCTTCAATTGGCGAATCGCCTAATTTCATGACAATGCCTTTTCCATAGGTCTTGGTCAGGCGGTCGAGGGTGCTTTGCAACGCCTTCAGCTTGTTGTCTTTTTCAATGTTGCTCATGTGTTTCTAGTATTAAAAGGTACACTAATTTGTTTTGACTTTTTGTTGCATTTTGGGGATTTTTCAAAAAGCCCTAAGTCTTTCGTTGAATTGTACAGCAAATATAATCCAACAAAAAACAAAATGCAAGTATTTGTTTTAATTATTTTAAAAAATGTTTTAACTTTTTGTTTTGATTCGCATTTTGATTATTTTATCATACGTCCGCAAAACCACGCGCGCCCACCCGCAAGATTTGACAACTTTTAAAAAGTTGTCAAATCTGTGCACGCGCGCACGCATGTTTTCACAACAGCATCAGCACCGCGTCAGCAAGTGCCGATTCATCGGGACTGACAGCCATAGCTACTTTTTTAACGCCCAATTCCTGCAACGCTTCTGCGGTAGGTTTACCAATAGCCACTACCTGCTGATAGGTCTTTAATGAATGTCTGTTAAGGTAGGCTCGTGCATTAAGGGTACTGGTAAATACCAATATATCAGCGTTAATTTCTGGTACACTTTCCACGATTTTGTTTTCATAAACAACAATTTCGAGTACCGCAACAGCATCTTTGAGTAAGGTTTGCACCGATTTCCGGGAATCGACTGCACGAACGAAGAGTACAGTTTGTCCCGCTGCAGTTTTTTTAAAATCTTTGGCATTCTGTTCCGGAGTTCCGTCTCCGACAAAATCAGCTTTTCTGTTACCAAACTCCAATATGGCCGATGCTGTTCCCGGACCTAAGGCTGCTATTTTAGCAAAAATAGGCTCTGCTCCTATTTGTTTAAAAAAATATTCCGCCCCTGTTTTACTGTAAAAAAAGAGCCAATCGAAGTCAGCAGGCAGATGGAAAGACAGTGGACTAAACACGACAAGAGATTGTCCGTTTATGTCAAATCCTCTCTCTATCAGTTTTTTGCAAAACAAAGAATCCTCATCAATTTTCCTGCTGATGAATACTGTCATAATGCTTATTTTTTTCAAAGATATAATATAAATCTGCTTAAAATGAACAATTAGCACAGTTTTTGACCTCGAAAATCTACATACCTGCCCCAAATTTTCTCGGCACATTATACTATCTAAATACAAAAAACTTGCAAATGGTTGTACCTCGACTTTTGCAAGGTATTTTTTTGTGCTGAATTTTATATTAAATAAACATACAATCAATATAATGACCTATAAATAACCTACTATGCTGACCAAAACCTATGTTAATTTATTTTTAGGAGTTGCCCTGCTCCTTTTTGCCGATAATATCATTGCGCAACAGTCTGAAAAGGACTTCCATGTTCAGAGTTTCCCTTTCACCGATGTTCATATGCACGCAGCATTAAAACCCTTCAATTCACGACATGTAACCAAATACAATCTTTGGGAACAGATAGACCATAATTGTAAAGGCAAATTATCGAATCTTTTTTTGAACGGATCCAAAGAAGTTCCGAAAACCTCTCAATGTCATTTTGAAGGGTTGGTAAAAGGCAATGTCCGTCTAGCTTATCTGTCGCTAACACCCTTAGAAAAAGGAATGATGGATGCCAAGCTGCTGAATGAAGAAAAAAAAGGACTGCAGACTATGGCCTGCGTAAGCGGTGTCGAAAACTGCAAAGCAGTGCAGAAGGATGAAGAAATTAATTACTATGAAGATTTTGTTCAAAATGTGGAATATGTTCAGGAGGGCGAAAATAAACCTTATTTTATAGCCGGAAAGTCCTATACTTATGAGGTTGCCCGCAATGGCAAACACTTAAAGGAATTGCTTGCCGACCCGCAAAAAATTGCCATAGTTCTCAATATTGAGGGTGGACATACCCTTGGTCAATCTCTCGAAGTTAATGATGTTTCGGGCACACTTGCCTATGAAAATTTCTATCTTGCCAATGTTGACCGGCTGAAGGGCATTCTGCCTATCCGGAATGGATCTTTGGAATATTTGCAATATCCGGTGCTTGCAATGAATCTAAATCACTTTTTTTGGAACGGACTATGCGGCCATGCCCGTACTTTCAACTCAGCCCAAAACTTTATTTTCGGTGCCGGAAAAGGAGTTGACGGAGGAATGACTGCCCTTGGCGAAAAGGTTGTGGCCCGAATGCTCGATCAATCGGAAGGTAGAAGGGTGTTGATCGACATCAAACACATGAGCCTCGCTTCCAGAGTCTGGTACTATGACTATCTTCGAGATCTTCGGGAAAAGGGCGATACTGTGGCCATTTTCAGTTCGCACAGCACTGTGGCAGGATTATCAATGCATAGCAAAGAATATTTGGAAAAAGACAATAAAGGAAAAAACAAAAACAGTTATCTGAATACTTGGACAATCAGTCTTTGCGATGAGGATATCCGCGAAATTTATATTTCAAAAGGCCTGATAGGCATCATGCTCGACAAATATAAACTGATTGGCGAATTGGGCAAAAAGTCCATTGAAGAAACTATTGAAGGCTCGAATCAACGCCGAAAACTCTATGCCAAAATAATTTGGGCAAACACCTTCGCCTGTATCAAGGCTGTGGGGGAATCAGCTGCTTGGGATATTGTTTCCATTGGTTCCGACTTTGATGGAATGATTGTTCCTTTTGAAACCTATCCCCGTGCCAATGAAATGATAGACATGGCCAATGATCTGCTCGCCTTTCTGCGTGAGCCTGATGACATTTTCAATCTGTTTACAAAAGCCGAAATTAAAAAACTGATGTTCGATTTCAGCCCGGAAGAGATCATGAAAAAATTCATGTATGAAAATGGGATGAATTTTGCTGTCCGCAATTTAGACCTTAATACAGTACCGAAGAGAAAAGATGAAAGGTAGTTAAAAGGCGCCCCAGACCTTATAGGTTTATAAAACCTATAAGGTCTGGGGCAATTTTTTTCGCGTTTTTACAAAATATTCGCCAACTGTTCTTTCACTTTATCGGCTTCATCTTTCATCATCACCACAATACGCTGAATATCAGCAAAATTGGCTTTTGACCCCAGCGTATTTATCTCGCGGCCGATTTCCTGAATAATAAAGTTGAGTTTTTTCCCTTTGTCCAGGCTGTCTTTTTCATCAGCACAGACTTCCAAAAAGTAATTGCAGTGCTGCAGCAGTCTGATTTTCTCTTCAGTAATATCCAATTTATCCAAATAATAGATCAGCTCCTGTTCAAAACGGTTCTCATCAATTTTTGCAGCGGGAATGAACTGTTCCATATTGCCGCTGATGCGCTGACGCACTTTTTCCATACGCCCCTGTTCCAAAGGTCCTACCTGTACAAGCAGCCCCATGATAATTTCGATGCGCATTTTCATATCATTGTGAAGTACCAGACCTTCCTGTGTGCGGAAAGCATTGAGCTGTTTCATGGCTTCAAGCATCACCAATTCGATGTTGGCCCATTCATCGTCGCTCACATCTCCATCATTCTGCATCACAACACCGGGAAGACGTGTAATGGTATAAAGCAGGTCACCCTTGTCCAATCCCAGATTACCAGCCATTTCCACCAATTGAAAATAATAGGCTTCGAAAGCTGTGGTATCAATCCTAAAATCTGAGTTATTGGTTCCGCTGATGGAAAGATTGAAATCTACTTTGCCTCTTATCAATTCGGTAGCAAGTTGGCGACGCAATTCTATCTCTTTGGTCTGATAATGTGTGGGAAGACGCATTCGCAGATCAAATGTTTTGCTGTTGATACTTTTTACCTCCACCGTAATGGTTTGTGTGTCAAATGTCTTTTGGCTACGTCCGTAGCCTGTCATTGAATGCAGCATGGAAATTGATATTATCGGATGTAATAAAATGAACTGCAATTAACAATAAAAATCTGTAAAAAATAAACTGTGGCAGGCACAAAATGTCAAGTTCCTCCTCAAATCTTTTTTTTTCCGTAAAATTTCAACTACTTTTAACCCGAATACAAACTGCAAAAATACACGCCTTATCGAGCTGGGGTGATATACAACCTGCTTTTGCTGTCGATTTTTGAAAAAGCTTTTATGACAATACGTCGAATTTCTATCAAATTGCATTCAGCGGTACAACCGCACTTTTATAACTTTCTTATCAACCCATTTTTTATGAAAAACACTTTGAAATTATTGATGCTGACCCTTTTTGTTGGCACACTGTCAATGTCTACAGCAATGGCTCAAAAAGCAAAAAAGGTCGACATGAAAAAACCTGATAAAGTTGCTCTGGCCTTTATGCAGCGTTTCTCAAGTTTCGACTTTAAAGGCGCAAAAGAACTGAGCACCAAAGAAAGCTATTCAATGTTCGATATGTTCGAAATGGCTATTGGTATGCAAAGCCCTGAAGAGTTGGAAAAAGCTAAAGCTGAATCCAAAGAAGGCTCAAAAAACATCAAGAAAGCCACTTGTAAAGTGACCGGCGATGAAGCTAAATGTACGCTTTGCTGCGATGCCAGCAATCAGCCAATGGCCGATTCTGATTTGACGCTTAAAAAAACTGATGGCAAATGGTTTGTACACATGAGCAAAGAAGATATGAGGGAAGAAGAAGCTCCTATTGAAGAACCAACTGACGAAGAAGGAGAATAAATCAGCGATGAGATTCGAGATTTGAGATTTGAGATTCTTGTACAATTGCCAAACAAATTTATAATTTGAGGGTTATCAATCTCATATTTCATATCTCTTATACTCAATTCGGAAAATGGAAATCAAACTGCTGAAAAGGGACGAAATTGAAAAAGCCAAATGGAACGGCTGTGTTCATTATTCACCCAACAGTCTTATTTATGCCTACACCTGGTATCTCGACAATGTCTGCGACGATTGGATGGGACTGGTAGAGGGCGATTATGAGTCTGTTTTTCCATTGGTTTGGAATGGTAAACTATTTGGCGTAAAGCGCCTTTTTCAACCCTATCTTTGTCAGCAGCTTGGTCTTTTTTCAGTGAATGCGCTGACCCCAAAACGATTACTGGCCTTTATCGATGCGATTCCTAAGGAATTTAAGTACATTGATATAAATTTGAACGACAGCAACAGAATCGAAAAATTGGAAGGTTTTAAGATCACACAAAAGCCAAATTATACACTGTCACTGTATCAGAGCTACGAACAGATCAAAACTGCCTATTCGACCAATCTGAAACGCAATCTAAAAAAAGCAGAGAAGCAGAATTTCTACGCAAGCACTTCCGTTAATCCGGAAGAATTTGTAGAACTGGTCAAAAATTATCACAAAGAAAAAGGAAATGTAATTCCTCCTGCCATTTACCATACTGCTCTGCGCGTCATATACAACTGCCTGCATCGCAATCAGGGTTTTATAATGGCTGCTTATAATGAAGAACAGGAGCTATGCTCCGCCATTTTTTGGATGAGCAATGGGGCACGTTTTATTAATTTATTAAATGTAACAACAACTCCGGGACGGGAAACAGGTGCAATGCCTTATCTTATCGATCTTTTCATCCAATCCAACTCCGGAAAACCTGCCTTTATCGACTTTGAAGGCTCCTCTATAGACAGCATTGCCCGATTTTATCAAAGCTTTGGTGCCGAGAATCTGCCCTATTACAATATTAAAAAAAATATGCTGCCCTGGTGGCTGAAATG
>CAINVS010000235.1 GCA_903854205.1 uncultured Bacteroidota bacterium
ATCCGCATAACTTGTCCCGACCCAAGACGGGATCATCAAAAAATCCACAAGTTTTTTTATCAAACAAATTACAAATCCGCACATCCGCATAACTTGTCCCGACCCAAGACGGGATCATCAAAAAATCCACAAGTTTTTTTATCAAACAAATTACACATCCGCACATCATCACATCCGCACATCTCATCAAATATTACCCATGAAACATTTATTCACTGCAATCCTGCTATTCTGCTCTTTATCAGTATTTGCACAGGTTCCGCCACAGGCATTTAATTACTCGGGAGTGGCCCGAAATTCACAGGGAAATCCAATTGCCTCAGGTACAATTGCTGTTCAAATCAGCATTCTCAAAGGTTCAACTTCCGGAGCACTGCAATACAGCGAGAATCATACGGTAACAACCGATCAATTCGGTCTTTTTAACCTGATTATCGGTGCCGGGGCTGTACAGTCAGGTTCCATGAATGGAATAAACTGGGGGATTGACAATTATTATCTTCAGATAGGTTTTGATCTGAACGGTGGAACAAATTTTATCCTGATGGGAACCTCGCAATTGCTCAGTGTGCCCTATGCTTTGCATGCAGGATCTGCTGCTGCCATTTCAGGCGGAGGCGGATTTACACATTATATCGGTGAGTATTTCGGAGGAGGGGTTATTTTTCATCTTTACCGTGATTCTCTCGGTGCTGAAAGAGGCCTGATTGTCGGTCTGAATGAGCTTAGCAGCGGCATTGCCTGGGATTCATCAACTGCCTGTTTAACAGGAGGCTGTATTAATATTCGTTATGCAGAAAGTACCTGGAACGGTGCAACCAATACAGCTGCTATTCTATCAGAATTGGGCACTACTGCAACAGCTGCAAGTCTTTGCGATAATTACAGCGCAGGCGGATTTACCGATTGGTACATGCCTGCGCTGCAGGAATTGCATAAACTTTGGACCAACCTTTTGGATGTAAACCGCACAATGGAAGGGATTAGCGGTGCTCAGATAATGAGATTTGCCGTTTATTGGTCATCTACAGAAGTGGACGGCCCCGGAGCATGGAATTACAGCTTTATGACAGGAGGCGCTTCTTATTGGGATAAATATTCAACTTATAATGTCAGAGCAATTCGTGCTTTTTAGTTAGATAAAAGACTTGATCTATAATTTTAACGTTAAGACATACATGAAAAATATTAGTAAAAATATCCTTCTCCTCGCATTTTTGCTCAGCATTAATATTGCCGAAGCGCAGTTTGTCGCTCCGCAGTCAATCAATGCTGCAGGGAATTTATTCAGCCAAACGAATGGAAGTATGTATTACACACTCGGAGATTTGGCAATATTCACGCTGTCAAATTCAGGCAGTATCGGACAAGGATTTATAGCCTCAACAACCGCTTTCAGCTCAGTTCTTTCTGTTCAGGAACCCGATAAAGCACTTATAAACCTAAAGGTTTATCCTAATCCTGTTGCCGATCTGCTTTATGTTGAAATATTGGAATCAACAGTTGACTTTGTTCAAATTGTAATTTCCACAACAGATGGGAAAATGATTTCTTCCGAAAAATATGCAGCATTCAATAATAAAATTATCATAAATATTTCTAAATTTAATCCTGCAGCTTATTTTATACATATCAAAGACAGCATAGGTCAAATAATTGGAACTTATAAAATTATTAAAAACCACTAACTCATTCCTAATATATTTCCCCAACCTTAAAAATTTACCCTATGACACCTACAGCTTATACTTTAAAAATCATTTTTGACTGCCCGCATTGCCGAACAGGAGTACCGGTTAATGGTTTTACAGAAGAAGTACTCTGCGATACCTGCTTAAAAACAACAGAGCTCAACGAAGAATGGTGGGAGGAACATGTCACTTCTGAAATGGCCGAAGAAGCACTGGCTGCTGAACCAGGTTATGGAACCTCCACTACTTCTTTGGGAGGAATGTCTGAACATATCGAAATGGGAAACAGAGCTCCGCGTTGTCAGAATTGTAAACAGGAATTTACAACCGAAACAATGCAGGCTGGAGTAAATTCCGGTCATTTTTCCTGCCCCGGTTGCAGTAATAAAATCCGTGTACGCCAAGCTACTGAATTGGCAAAACTAATCGTTCCTGAAGCCGATTTGCTGGTGCATGAAGATGAAACCGGCGAAAAATTGGCAGAATATGGACAACCTGCAGCAAAGCCGGTAATGTTCTCCTGTCTCAGTTGCGGCGGGGCTTTGAAAGTGGACGGAAAAAGCAGAACAGTCTCTTGCACACAATGCAATAATGACAATTATCTTCCCGACGCACTTTGGCTCAGATTACACCCGGCAAAAGTCAGCCATGCTTTTTTTGTTACAATAAAAACAGGAAATATACAGGTTGATCAGAAGCGGCTTTTGGATAATCTGAATCAGGAAAAGGCCATGAAACTCCTCAAAGATTCAACTGTAAAAGCAGATGTGCTGCACCGTAT
This sequence comes from uncultured Bacteroidota bacterium, assembly GCA_903854205.1. Lineage (GTDB taxonomy): Bacteria > Bacteroidota > Bacteroidia > Chitinophagales > Saprospiraceae > Saprospira. Next base: position 2,473 of record CAINVS010000235.1, read on the forward strand.
TTTTAATGAAATTGAAGATGAGGACGATGTTTTGGAGCGTTTGGCCAAACATCCGAATGCTGATGATGATCTTCTCGTCAAACTCTGCAACAGCGGTATTTATTATCAGGTGAGGGTGGCCGTTGCCAAAAGGGAAAAACTGCCGGCCAAAGTAATCGAGGCATTGGCAGAGGATGATGATTCAGATGTAAGAGCTGCATTGATGAAAAGACCGGAAATTTTTACACTGCCGGAAGATATTTTAAGATCAATCCTACGAGATATAGATCTGAGCGATCTGGGTGGCGTATTAAAGCATAAGGACTTCCCGGAATGGAAATTGTATGAAATGGCAGATAACTGTACACCTTCAGACGCAGAACGAATTTTGCGATCGCCGAATGTTACTAAAAGAGTTTTGCGAAGATTGGGATCTAATCCGGATAGTCGGCCTATTATCAGAAAACATCCCTTATATATTGGCTTGTCATGGTGGCAAAAACTTTTTTTCTTCCCGGGATAAGTAATTAAATAAACAAAAAAATCCCCGTTACTTGACTGAGTAAGGGGGATTTATAATTTTGAAAAGAATTGAATTATCTCAAGTCTTCCACTTTTACACCTGGATATTTACTTTTATTAAAAGTAAATATTGAATCATCGGTGCTTGTAGTGCGAATGGTTTTAATGTCGAGGGTATAAGTAGTGCCGTCTTTTGCGAATACTTTAATATATTTAACTTCGTTTTTTACCTTATCTACTTGAATGCGGATTTTGAAAAAATCTTCATCTTTTTTCAATGGTTTGAATTCAATTTCTGCTTTAGCATCATCTTCATTTGTTATTGCATAGACAAAATCGTTTTCTGCCTCATACAGTTTCATAATACGACCCGGAGACATAGGATCTTCGTCTTCTTCATAATTATTTATCTGAACAACATTGTTGTTTTTGATATACATCCAAAGTGTAATTCCGTCACAAATGATTTGATTGCCGTTGTTGTCAACATTAAATTTGTTGCCTTTTTGGGTAATCTTACCGTTTTGCGTTTCCTTTGTTTCACGATTGTCAATAGTCAGAACATATTCTGAATAAAGTGCTGAAAAGGCAGTATATTTATCTTTTAATTTTTTCAGGATTTTTGCCGCATCGGGATCAGATGATTCTTTTTTTGGTGGCGGTGGTAATAGTTGGGCCTGAATATTGCCATAAGCCAAAAATAGAAATATAAATATTGAGGCTATTTTTGCAAATCTATTGTTCATAAAAGTTGGTTTGTGGTTTCTGAACTGAGCTTTTTAGCTATAATTTTAGCTGTTGAGTTGGAATCTTCAAATACCGTTCCAATTTTATCTGCCTGTAAATTTAGTAGGAAGATCTATGGATAAAAAGTATTTTAAACCCAGATCCGTCATTAGAATTCGTAATGAACCCGAAGGCTACGCGAAGCGAACCGGAAGAACACGAAGTGAAAGCTTAAAGGGCAAAGAACCGAAGAACTGAGAAGCGAACCCCGAAGGCTCCACGCAGTGAACCCGAAGAACTCCGCGAAGCCATTAGAATTTCTAATAACGGATTCAGCCTCTCTATTTTATTTAAAAAAAAACTAAAAATTACGAGCCGCAGGCACCGTTTCAGATGTCGGAAGCACCAGCATATAGAATCGGCCTTTTGGGGATCAGCAATAAGCTTGAAAATTCAATAAAATAGCTAACAATATCAGGCTGATGGATAGTTTGGCCGATTCTGGTTTTGGGGTGTAGAGTCGCACGGCCGTACAAGTCTACGCCCCAAAAATGCATTGGTTCCGACTTGATTTTTTGTTACTTTTGTATTAAGACAAAAGTAAAAAAGAGCCCGCGGCAGCGTTATGAGTATAGCATTTTTGAACAGTCTAACAAACTAAAAGTTAGCAAAAAAATGCTATAAGCCAATGTCATCGCTAGATTCCGGGTTAAAGACCAATTAAATTGTTTGCAGTTATGGAATTTGAAACAGAAATAAAATCGCTGCTTGGGACTTTGGAGGAACAAAATATCAATTTGGCTTTAGAACTCATTAAATCACAAGGATTTGATGTTGAATATTTCTTAAAGCCTTATCGCATGATTTTGTCTGTTCCTGATGATTTTAAAATCACTGCTGACTGGTTATCTGAGGAAAAATATCACATAACACTCAATCTGAGTGCAGGAAATCTTGAGGAAATTCCATCAGAAATTGGCAATATGGTACATTTGAGCACTTTGTGGCTAGGGTCTAACCGATTAAAGGATTTACCTAAAAGTCTGCTTAATCTTCCGAATCTAACAGGGCTTAACCTTTCTTTTAATCTATTTACTGAGATTCCCGACTTTATTTGGACCATGAAAAACCTGAATTCGCTTTCACTGCATGGAAATAATCTCGGTAAAATTCCGGATAAAATCGGATTTCTTACAAACTTGGAGTCACTAAGTCTTAGAGGCTGCAATTTAAATACCATACCAAAATCGATTTCTAAACTAAAAAAATTATCTCGTCTGGACTTGGGAGAAAACAACCTGAAACATTTACCGGATGAGATTTGTGAATTGAACAATCTTTGTGTACTTGACCTGGACTTTACTCACTTAATACATTTACCGGAAGGTATTGGAAATTGTTCAGCACTTAAAAATTTAGACCTAAGCAACAACAGATTTTTGGAAAAACTTCCCGACTCATTTGAATCGCTTAAAAAATTGGAAACTGTTAATGTTTCCCAATGCCAAAGATTAGATCTTAAAAATTTGGTTGAAAGAATGTCTTGGACAGAGTTCTATGTATAAAAACAGAAAAGGCTCTTTCCCGATTGAGAAAAAGCCTTTTCAGGAAATTCAAATATAATATCTTAGCCCAAACCAAGGATCTTAGCAAATTTCATCATTTCAGACAGGTTGCTGATTTTTAGCTTACCCATTAGTACAGCCATCTGCGGATTTTGTTTGCCTTCGAGAATGTCTGTCAATACTTTATCGGTCGTTTTAACCGTGCATTTTGGTTCGCCAACAAAACCTTCGAGCACCTCAGCTTTACCGTTTTTAATATTAGCAGTAAAATCTCCTCCGCCATCACCGGATATTGCAAAATGGAAGCAGGTTTCTTTGTCAGCAATAGCTTCAGGATTAATTTTTGCCGGGAGAGACATGATAAATTCGCGAGCAGTCATAATTAAAATTTTATTGGTTATTAAGTTTTTTAGCAATGGAAATATCTTCAAAATAATTTCAGCCACTAATATATAGTTTTTTTAAGAAATCGATTATGTCTAGGCAATTTTTGCATTTAGCCATTCCAGAATATCATCCAAAACCTCTTTTTTCTCAGGTTCATTATGCAATTCATGAAAATAGCCATCGTAAGTGTTGATAGAATATTCACAATTGATTGCTTTAGCGGCAAACGCTTCAGTTCCTTTGTATGAGGTGAGCTTATCTCCTGTGCCGTGCAGCAGCAATAATGGAACAGAGGTTATTTTATCGGCATTGGCAATAATTTCTTTGCCCCATTGGAGAAGTCCCATACCGGTTTCGGCACTAATTTTATTATGTACCAAAGGATCCTTTTTATAAGTTTCTACAACTGCCTTATCACGGGAGATATGGTCCGGATTGATTTCGTTGGTCTGTGAAAAAGCGGGATAAATTCGGCGCATCAGTTTGCCCAAAGTAATTTTAAAAGCAGGCGGTTCGAATGCCAATTGTAGGGCAGGAGAGGTGGCGATAACACCCTTGAGTCCATTTTTCGGATTTCTGATAACATAGTTTAGCACTATGCCACCACCCATGCTGTGACCATATAAAAAAACAGGAATACCCGGAAATTTTCGGGTAGCTTCGCTGTGCAATTTTATAATATCATCTAAAAGCTGATCGTAATTGGCTACATGTCCGCGTTGACCTTTAGATTTGCCGTGACCTACACGGTCATTTGCCAAAATGGCATAGCCGTGTTTTGTTAGAAATTCTGCTACATGTGCATATCTGCTCGAGTGTTCACCCATGCCGTGTATGAGCAAAATAATTGCTTTGGGAGTGCCTTTGTCAGGCAACCAACCCTGTGCATAAAGTTCTTTGCCTGCCGGATTTTTCCAGCCAAATTCGTAGTGCTGCATAGTTATATTTGGTAAATTGTATTTAAAATAGCAATCTGTATTTTGAAAAGTTTAGAAGTATACATAGCAAAGATAAAATATTTTTGAAATGCCTGTTAGTATATTCCATACAATTTGATACCTGAGAATTTCGATAACTATTTGACTATTCGTCTTCAAACTCATGCCTGAGTTTGATATTCACTTTTAATCCGGATTGTTTTAGATAAGATCTTATTATTGTTGTATTTTTTTTACTTATGTCCAGTAATGACAATATTTAAAGGCAATCTATAAACTCCTTAACAAGGTATAAACAAAAATCCCGCAATAATTGGCAATTGCCAAACCCAATAAGGCCAAGGTAATACCTACCGGAATCAACTCTCTGTTTTTGATGGAAGATGCAGCTTGTGCCATAAAAGGGGGACCCATAACATTTGCTACGCTGCAAATGATAAAACTATCAATATCAACGCGAAGTATAAGTGCTAAAAGGAAGTGAAGAATTAAAATCAGGGTAATAATAATAATATTGAACACTAAGTATTGCCCACCTTCATTTATCATATGACCAAAATCGGCCATATAGCCTGCACAAATGCCAAAAACAAGCAGAAGGTATTGTGCAAAACTGTAAACGGCAGTCAATTTGCGAATTTGCTCGAAAAAAGAAAGACCAATGCCAATACTCGTAAGAACAAGCACCAAAAGCGTTGTATTCATTTTTCCATCACTGTTAGGGAAAAGTATCGCAGGTACTAAAGAAACTGCAATAGCACAAACTGAAATGCCTATACCAATCAGTAAAGGTCTTAATACAGGCCATTTCCAAGCCTTGGGCGGGAATGGGTATTCATACTCATCTTTCAATTCCTCGATAATTTCTGTTCCGGGTAACGTTGATTTAAATTTTGGCAAAAAACGCCCCAATAAAGGCTTGGCAAAGGAAAACATAAAAAATATATAAAAGGCAGAACAGAAAGTATCTGTCGCATTCAATAAACCAAATAAGGCCTTATCTGCTTCCAATGCTTTGCTGATAGCGACCATATTAGGTGTGCCGCCAATATAAACCCCTGTCATCATACCTGTTGCTATTTCCGAATGCGGCAAACTGTTTTTGTACCAATAACCCACGCTAAAGCAGATGCACATGACAGAAAATGAAAAGCTTAAAAAAATAAGGGTATTTCTCCTTGTATGTTTAAGCCAGTCCTTTACATTGTTTAGCATCAGTAACATAGGAATGGCAAACATGACACTGGCGCTTGCCAACTCTGTCGTAAAGCTTTGTGTAGCGGAGTCAATAGCTTTCGAAGCATCTAAGCCCCAGCCATGCAGCCAAAGCCATTTGGTATTAGCCGCCAAAATGCCGACTAAATAACAAAAAATTATATCACTTAGAAATTTGTCCAGCGAAAAGCGACGGCTTATTTTAATAAGATAGGTCGGCAGAATTAAAAATAAAATCAGTAATATAATACAGGCGAATATAATCATGAGTATAAAAAATCAAGCCCAGGTAAAGGCATGTAAAAAAAAGACTTTTAGGTAATCTTGATCAATAATTTTTGCCAAAAAGAACATGGCGTTTTATTTAGGAGAAGTATACATTCTGTTCACAAAAGCTGTCAATAGGACATCTCTATGCTCCGGTTTCAGGCTATTGAGCAAGCTGTTGATAGTCACCATATCATCGGGCAGTCCATTTGCTGACATGTCCATGCCCAATAATGCTTCCAGATTGTCCAGCATATCAGGAGTAAATTCATCCATCAGTAACTGAATCATACTGGCATCGAGGCCCATCATCATGATGTTGGAGGGATGTCTTTTTGCTTTCAGTTCCAACACCACAATTTTTAGATCTTCAATAAGTTCTGCAATATGTTTAGTATTGAAGTGTGTTATGGTGAGGTGAACTGCCTCCTGTGAAGTATGTGAAGCCAACTGCAGCTGCAGATGCCAGCCTCTTTTATTCATGTTGTCAATGAGCTGAAAAACCGATACATCTTCATTTACCGACTTAAAAGAAAGCAATGACATGTCAGGTCTGCCCAATAATTCCAATTCCGGAATGCTTTTCAGGCCCTCGATGAAAGTATCGGTAGCTTCCTGACAGGCTTTTACGGCATTTTTATATCCTTCCTTACCCCAAAGTTTGAACATAGACCAGGCTCCGGCCATTGGTCCGCCCGATTTACTGGACGTAACTGTAGGATTTACAATGGTATAACCAGGCCAGTTGGAACAGCTGAAGAGCTGATGATGGCGCAGTTCTTTGTTTTTGTACAAGACTGTAGAACAGCCTTTTGGGACATAGCCAAATTTGTGGAGATCGCAGGAAATCGAGGTTACGCCATCAACTCTGAAGTCGAAAAGCGGAATGTCATAGCCCAACATTTCGGCAAAAGGCAGGTACATGCCGCCAACACAGCAGTCGACATGAAAAAGAATGCCCTTTGATTTAGCGATTGATGCCAAGGCCTGAATCGGGTCGATGACACCGTGAGCATAGGAGGGGGCAGAGCCAACCATGAGAATGGTCTGATTTGTAATTGCAGCTTCCATCGCTGTTACATCGGCACGGAAAGTCTCGGGATTTACCGGAATAATTTTTACTGCTACATCCAAATAATGTGCAGCTTTCTGAAAACAGGGATGTGCTGTTTCGGGTATGATTATTTCAGGTTTTGTTACTTCTGGACGGGTTGCCCTGGCAAAATCACGGGCTGTTTTTGCCGCAAGAATGACACTTTCTGTGCCTCCGCTTGTCAGATTCCCGCAGGCTTCAGTGCCTCCGTTCATCAGGTCGGCCAACATGGCAATGACTTCTGTCTCCAATTGCAATAGACTTGGAAAAGAAGAAGGATCCAACCCATTCTCCGTAAGATACATATTGTAGGCCTGAGCTGAAAACTGCATGGTTTCAGTATCTGTGCCGTATATATAGGCAAAAGCCTTTCCGCTCTGCCAGGGCAGATCCTTGCTCTTCATTGCCTGCAGATTGTCAAGAATAGTTTGTTTGTCCATACCGGACTCGGGAAAGTTAATTTTGCTCATGTTTATAAAGTTGAAAGATAAAAGTTGAAAGATTATACTTAATCTATATTTTAACGCAAAGGTTTTGTATTTGATCGATATTTAAAGGAAAACGCAGAGGTCGCAAAGTAATTAGTTCGTAATTATGAAAGTTAAAAAGTTGAAAGATTATACTTAATCTATATTTTAACGCAAAGGTTTTGTATTTGATCGATATTTAAAGGAAAGCGCAGAGGTCGCAAAGTAATTACTTCGTAATTATGCATGATAAAAGTTGAAAGATAAAAGTTGAAAGATTATACTTAATCTATATTTTAACGCAAAGGTTTTGTAAACTATTAACCATTGATAATTTACCATTATTAAAAGCCCTCTATAAAATCTTCTACCTTACCATCAGGGATATCATCCCATTCCTCGGGTTCGGAAACTTTTGAGATTTTTTTGGTAATATTGGTAGGATCTACTACTGAATTTGCAGCCCTAAATAAATCGGATTTTTCAAATTCTGCCTTTAAAACATTACTTAATTGGTTTGAATCTGTTTTCAGGTCACTGGCCAACTGTTTTTTGCCATGTTTTTTACCGACTTTGTAATTGTACTGTTCCTTTGTAACATTGCCGCTCACTGTGCAGTAAATATTGAAAATACCCTTTTGTTTGGCCGGAATCATCGCTAAATTTGGATTGTGCTTTTTCATCTTCTGTGCCACAACCTGTCCGGCATTGATCTTAAATTTATAGTCGAAATCCTGATCAAATGAATGCTTTCCGCCCATTGTCAGGTTGATGGCATTGCTCTGTATAAACATGGCCGGGATGATAAAACTGCGATTTTCTATGATAAATTGATTTTTCAGCTCGTTGAATTTAATTCGCTCCAGGTCTTTCATTTTAACATATTTGCCCAAGCTTTTCATGAGTTCAAAGTCGATTAGTTCACCTTTCGTGAGCGTTACATCGGCAATTACATTCAGTTTTTTATCCAAAAAAGTACCCGTAGAATCCCAGAAGGCATTGATTTTTACAATCGAATTTAAAGATCCGCGAAGATTTTTGGAGGTCAAAGTTGTCTGCCCAAAGTTATCAGTTTCTTCCAAAAGATCATACATGTTAACTTTTTCGCAGTCGAAAAAGGCGAGGAGCTGTGTTTCTTTTTCAAAAAATACTTTGGCGTTCAATCCCACATTTCCTTTGAATACATCGGCTCTTACGCCCATGATTTTGAGGATATTATTTTCAAAAACCAACTGACCTTTAAAGTTCCTGGCCACAATTTTGCCATATTTTATTTCTCCGGCTTCTGCTTTTATAGTACCGTTCAGGAACTGCGTAACAAATTCCCTTTTTTCGTTTTTCACAACAGCTATAGAATCTTTAAATTCTTCTTTTGTCAGCTCAGAGTTGCCGGGCCTTTCTGCTTTGGTGGTAAAAGCTTCCATCAATTCATCTGCATCAATTTTTCCTGATTTTATGCTTGCTTCAAAACCCAATTCTGCTTGTCGTGAATTAGTAGAATCTGAAAAAAGAACAGGAAGCAGATTTCGAAAACTGCCCTCCATGAGCATATCTGTTTCATTTGACTTCAGCTGTAAATTTTTAATGCTGAGCACATTGTCTCTAAGTTCAATATTGCCTTCCTTAAAAACCAAAGGTACGTCATTCATAACAATACCGGCATTGTCAAAACTCATTGCACCACTCAGTTCTACCCGGCTGATCTTTCTTGGATTGATAATGTCCTCCAAATTTCCTTTCAGGGCCAATTCGTCGATTTTGATATTTCCCTGCCCCTTGGAAGCAGAAGTACCAAAAAAACCATAAACGGATTTCATAGGAATGATACCATTGAAAGTAAAGTCAATCAGTGGATTTTCGGTGCCTGTCATTGTCATTTTCAGGTCAATTGGATTACCCCCCAATTCTGCCTTGAAATTGTCCAATTTAAAAATTCCATCTCTTTTATTGCTTCCCCCTTTGTGGTTATAACTCACGTCAAAACTTACTTCCTTTATATATCCGGCTAGAAGAGGGTGTGTTACCCGCCCATTTTTTAACCCAAATTTAATATCTGATTTGGGCAATGAATTTGCTGAGTACAAACCGTTGAACTTTGCATCGAAATTGAGATTGGCATTACTCTCAAATCCACCCAAATTTGCTTCAAATGATGCGGGTAACAATTTAATGAGAGAGCCTAATCTGGCTTTATCGCTTTCCATAGAGATGTCAAGATGTAAGCCTTCTTTCAATAAGGAAAAATTGCCCTCCGTTTCAAATTTATTGCCTTCTACAGTCAGTTCAAGCTTTTTGATATTATAACGCTTAGTTTTGTTATTTATGTCAATTACAGCATTGTAACTCAATTCTTTGTTTTTAAGAAATTCATCATCGCCAATACTTATGTTTTCAGTAATAATAGTTGATTTGCTATCCAAATCATATCGATCATCGGTGAAATTTCCGGAAAAGCTTGAGGTCGAAATTTTAATTTTTATTTTGTGTTTTAATTTTTCATCAATATACTCCAAAGAAACATCTGTCATTTTGGCATTCAATATAGATAAATCCAGCTTTGTAGACTCGGTCTGTTCATTTTCCGATTTGAAAACATCGTAATTCACGAGACCATTCATGTCTTGATATACAAATAGCTTTGCATTTTTTATTTCAATCTGATCAAATTTATAACTGCCAAAAATTAGTCCCAACATACTGCATCTCAATGAAATTCCCTCTGCAGAAAGCAGCTCTCTTGGGTTTTTCTTCTCCACGCCCTTCAGTTTCACATTTTTTAAGGTGACGGATGCTTTGGGAAAACTCCAGATAAGTGATAATTCGGCCGACTCTACTTCCAGCTCTGTTTTTAATGACTTTTTAAGTTCATTGATAACAAGGGCCCCAATTCCTTTTTCATAGAATGCTGCTATGCCGATAAGGCTAACCACAAAAACAAGAAAGATACTCAGTCCCCAGAGCAATATTTTGTAGGCCAAACTTTTTTTACCCGCAATATTACCTGCAGGTTGTTTTGCTTTTTTTGACATGCAACTAAAATAATTTGAATGATTGTTTTAACAAAAATAAACAGATTTACCGTGCGGTAGATATAAATACAGTTTAATTTTAAGTCTTTTCAAAGAAAGCCTGTTTATCTATTTTTCCAAATCTTTTATGGCCAACCATGCCATCAAACCTGCTCCAATCTCCAGTGCATTTTCATCAATATCAAATGTGGGCGTATGCAATCCAGTTCCATTTGGATTCTTAGTTCCCAATCGATAGAATGAAGTCGGCATTACCTGTGAATAAAATGCAAAATCTTCAGCACCCATTCTGGGAGGCAACTCTAAAACATTTTCATTGCCAAGATAAAGTTGAGCTGCTTTTTTTACTTCAGCTGTTAAAATATCATTATTTTTCAAAAAGGGATACCCGACTTCAATACGAACTTCGCAGGAGCCTCCCATGGCACTACATAGCATTTCTGACATTTCTTTGATCATTTTATGTGCCTCAAAACGCCATTTCTCATCAAAACTACGAAAAGTACCTTCAATTAATACTTCGATAGGAATAATGTTTGTTGCCCCTCCATTAGAATTGATTTTCCCGAATGTCAACACAGAAGGCATTATCGGATCTGCTCTGCGGCTGACAATTTGTTGAAGAGAGACAATAAGATTGGAAGCTAATAGAATACTGTCTATACAAAGATTTGGCCTTGCTCCATGACCGCCTTTTCCTTTTACAGTTATGTATATCTCATCAGCCGAAGCCATGAAAATACCGCTTCTGAGACCTATTTTTCCTACTTCCAAGTCAGCTTCTACATGTTGTCCTAACATATAAGCCGGTTTTGGATTATTAAGCCAACCTTCCGATAAAACCAAACTAGCTCCGCCAGGTAATTTTTCTTCACCGGGTTGAAAAATCAACTGAATGGTTCCTGACCATTCTTCCCGCAATTTGTGTAGTATATAAGCGGTCCCCAAAAGGCTAGCCGTGTGAGCATCATGTCCGCAGGCATGCATGACACCGTCATTTTGAGATTTATAATCACAGTCATTTCCCTCCATAATCGGCAGAGCATCAATATCGGCTCGAAGTGCTATAGTTCTGCTTTCCGGATCTTTACCATAAATTTTTGCGGATACTCCTGTACCTGCAACCCCATCTGTGAATTCGATTCCCCATTTTTTTAAAATATCGGCAATATATCTTCCGGTTTTGAATTCAAAAAATGAAATTTCTGGGTTTTTATGTAAATGTCTTCGAATCTCAGAGAGCATTGACTTCATTTCTGAAGCTATTAATTTTATTTTTTCAATCATTTTTTTAAAAATTATTCAATGAAAGCTAAATTGGTTTTTTTTAAAATCAATGTATTTCAACGTAATATATTTAAAGGCACAGTTGGCCGAGATAATATTAACAGTATTTTTTCGAAAAATGTGAAATATTTCACTCAATTGTTTGGATGAAACAAAAAATGACCTATATTTGCATCACAATAAGAGCGCAGCTTTTTTTTACAGAGAGCGTTGAATGTTGAGAAAGTTCAAGGAGGGATGGGTGAGTGGCTGAAACCAATAGTTTGCTAAACTGTCGAACTGCGAAAGTGGTTCCGCGGGTTCGAATCCCGCTTCCTCCGCCACTTATTTTTCATTCTTTTTTAATCGGGGTTTAGCGCAGTTGGTAGCGTACCTGGTTTGGGACCAGGGGGTCGCAGGTTCGAGTCCTGCAACCCCGACACAATAAAAGCCTGACAAAGAAATTTGTCAGGCTTTTTTGCGTTTAGCCCAAATCAAATAACTTTTTCAAAAGCTCAATTCAAATTGTATTGTTCTTTTCCGCATTTTTTCCGAATATTGTAGAAAATGAGAATTATGAACAAAAATATACACTGCCTGCTAATAGCAAACAGGGGCGAAATAGCACTAAGAATCATCCGAAGCTGCCGAAAAATTGGCATCAGATCGGCGGTAGTATATGCCATTGCAGATGCTCAAATGCCTTTTGTCAGAGAAGCGGACATTGCCATTTCACTCAATGCCCTACAGGTTTCAGAATCTTATCTGCATATTGACAAAATAATTTCTGCAGCAAAAACTGCCGGTGCCGATGCCATACATCCCGGCTACGGTTTTTTAAGTGAAAATGCAAGTTTTGCCCGCAAAGTAATCGCTGAAGGACTTATTTGGGTTGGGCCCAATCCTGAGGCTATTGAAGAAATGGGTTTGAAGGCCCGGGCTAAAACAATTGCTGAAGCAAATGATGTTCAGACAATTCCTGGCTATAAAGGCATAGTACAGGATCCTGCTTTTCTAAAAGAAAAAGCAAATGAAATTGGCTTTCCAATTCTCCTCAAAGCCTCTGCCGGAGGTGGAGGAAAAGGCATGCGCATTGTACATGAAGAACAATTTCTTCAACAGGCCATTGAAGCTGCCGGAAGGGAAGCTCTCAGCAGTTTCGGAGATGCTACATTGCTTCTCGAAAAATACTTTCCAGCTGCCCGTCATATTGAAATTCAGGTGCTTGGGGATAAGTATGGCAACTGCATACATCTGTTAGAACGCGAATGCAGTATTCAGCGACGTTATCAGAAAGTTATAGAAGAGAGCCCTTCTCCAATTCTCAGCGAAGAAAATCGAGAAAAAATGGGTGCTGCAGCTGTCCGACTCTGCAAGGCAATTGGCTATGACAATGCAGGTACTGTTGAATTCATTTATACTGCCGAGGGGCAATTCTATTTTCTGGAAGTAAATACCCGATTGCAGGTAGAACATCCAGTAACAGAAGCTGTGACTGGAATTGACATTGTGGAATGGCAAATTAATATTGCGGAAGGCAAGGCATTGACCTTGGCGCAATCTGATATAAAGGGGAATGGTTATGCTCTGGAGTGCAGGCTTTATGCCGAAAGTCCACTGAATAATTTTTTACCTGCCAATGGCAAAATCCTAGATTGGTACAGTCCTTCAATGGATGGACTAAGAATTGACAGCGGTATAGAAACCGGAACCGAAGTTGGGGTTTATTATGATCCAATGCTGGCAAAAATTATTGTTCACGGTTCAGATCGTAAAACAGTGATCAGAAAAATGTCTTATGCTTTGGAACATTTGCGCTGTCAGGGACTAATAACCAATCAGCGATTTTTACAGAAACTTATGTGCGAACCCCATTTTCAAAAAGGGGAATATGACACGCATTATCTGACAGAAAAATTTGCTTTGGAAAAAGCATTGGCACTCAATTCTGAGCATAAAATCGAAGCAGCTATTGCCTTATTGGTTTATAGGTGGAGCATACGCCAAAAAAATATTAAATTATTAAAGGGCATTCCAAACGGCTGGCGCAATAATTTTTACCGGAATCAGCAGGAAACTTATTTTTGCGAGGGAGAAGCCATGCAGTTGTTTTATAGAAATATTGGAGACAATCATTTTTTAATAAGAATTGACAATAGGGAATTTGAAGTTGCCCTAAAGCATGCCTGTGATAAAGAAATCCGCATCATAATTGGATCAGTTCAACAGACTTTTTTTGTTGCATCTGAAGATGAAATGCAATATTTTGTCCATCATCCGTTATCCGGATCCTTGGAAGTTAAGCTCATGCCGCGATATCCTGAGGTGGAGCAGGATAAAATTATGGGTGGCTATGAAGCGCCAATGCCCGGCGAAATTATAAAACTTCTTGTTGAAGTAGGGCAGGAGGTGGAAGAAGGAAAGCCTTTGCTGATTTTGGTATCAATGAAAATGGAAAATACCATTTTAGCTGCAGTTTCAGGAATAGTTGAAGATATTTATGTAGAAAATAATGAAAAGGTGAAAGCAGGGAAATTGCTTTTGAAAATAGTTTAAAGTATGCCTTAGATTAACCTTTACTTTCTTTTTTTAAAAAGTTAGTGATAAAGCCAAGGTAATTAGGCCTGTCGGCCGCCGATTTATGAATAAATTGGGCTTTCATCTTGCCATTTTTCAAAATAAAAAGACCGGGCATCTGATTGTGATCCCCAAAATTTTTATCAAGTTTTGGTGCACCATGACCGTCTACCCAAGCGGCCTTAAGACCTCGTATCCAGATTTTCAAGCCATAGAGTTGGCCAAAATTACCTTTGGTAAGTCCGAAATATTCATAAAGACTCAAATCAGGATCTGAGATAGATGCGGTGCCTTTGAGATTATATTTTTCGAAATAGCCTTCTGCAATCTCATCAGTTGACATATGAACAAATACAGGTTTGAGCCCCAAATCAATTACATCTTGCTTTATTTTGGATATATCTGCCATGGCCTCCCGGCAAAACGTACAGCCAAAATGCCTAAGAAAAACTAAAAGGACTGGCTGCTTTTCGCAAAGTGTTTTGAGGTCTGTACCCTCATTTGTAAATGTTGCTTCCAGTATTTCGGGATCTAGCTGCATATCAAATTAAATTTTGTCTGTTTAAAGTACAAAATTAAGAATATAAAAAAAGTCTCAGGGTATTTCCTGAGACTTTTATTATTTTATTTAAAAATTAACTCGTTTTCAGCTGTTTTGTTTGTTTCTTTTGGAATCTCTTTAAGGTGTACCATTATTACGCCTTTGATTTTTGAAATATCTTTTGCCGCCGTAATCGGGTCTTCCAACTTTGTATTTGGTTCCAGAACCAAAAATTCACTAAGGTCATCAAATTCCTGCTGTTCAGTTATGACAAGGTTAAATTTACATAGCAATTTATTAAAGCCTTCATCTCCGGTTTTTTCATAGACGCCACTGTTGAAAACTTTGGCCCACTCAACTTCGCTGTCATAAAAAACAACGAGGCTGATACTTTTTTCATCAAGACTTTCTAAATCTTCAACTGTCATATTGCCTTCCAAAGCACCTTTTTCAAATGAAGCCAATGATATAAATTTTAAAGCTTTTGATTTCCCTGAAGACATATTTCTGTTTGCTTCAGTTGAAATATTGAGTATTTTTTTTTCTGCATTTTCAATTTGATTACTGCTGCAGGAATTTAATAATGCAAAGGTTGAAAATATAAGAGGGAATATAACAGACAGATTTTTCATGATTGTTTTTTAAAATTGAATGGCTGCGGTTATGAAGTAGTTGAATAATGCTAAATGAAAGTTATTTGTTACCGATTGAAATAAACAAACTGAGACAAATAGAGATTTAAGATTATTCAAAGTTGAACAAATCACCATTTTTTTCTGAATTTATATCTTCAACGAATTTATCGTCTATTTCAGGTATGCCGAATTCGGTTTTATAGTCATCAATTTCCCGGCGGTCTTTTTTGGTAGGTCTTCCCGTTCCTTTATCGCGGAACTCATTGGGTTGTCCGGTCAAAAACCAGGTTTTGAATTTATTCAGTTCTTCTGGTGGAGTTTGATTTTCATAACAGGGCTCGGCTAATTTAGCGGAAACCCTCTTGTCTATAACATCAATAACTTTGAATGTGAAGTTGAAATGATCTTTTCTGACCATCAGTATATCACCCCGATTGACATTGTAGGATGGTTTGAGTATATTGCCATTCAATTTTATTCTTCCATTTTTACAGGCATCTGCAGCCATAGAGCGGCTTTTGAAGATTCTTACGGCCCAAAGCCATTTATCTACTCTTGTTTTGTCCATTTTATAAAACTTTTTTATAGATTTAGAAGCACTGGTTTTAGGTAATTGTAATACATGAAAAACTGTCTGTAATTGAATTACAGACAGTTAAAATCTTTGTAAATTGCTGGAATGAGCTTATTTCTCTTCAGGGACATTATAAATTTCAATATCCGCTTCCAGATTTACCTCATCGGCAATATCTTTGAAATCTGGAGATATACCAAAGTCAGATCTTTTCACAGTACCTGTAACTTTAAATCCTGCGATTGGAATTTCTTTACCTTCTTCTTCCAAAATCAATGTTCCATTGTGAACTGCTGTCAGTTCAACTGTTTTGGTAACACCGTGCATGGTGAAATCGCCACTGATGATATATGATTTGCCCTTTTTCTTAACTGCTTTGCTATTGAATGTCAGATTTGGAAATTTCTCTGCATTGAAAAAGTCTTCTGCACAAAGATGTTTGTCTCTCATGCTGTTGCCTGTATTGATGGATGCAACTTCAGCAGACATTTCAATTTCCATGGTAGAAAAATCGTTACCTACAGTGTTTACTGCTACAGTAAATTTACCGAAAGTCCCGTTAAAATTAGAAATTCCTTTATGAGATACAGAGAAACGGAGTGATGAGTGCCCACCATCCAATTGCCATTTCTTTTTATCACCATTTGTAAATGAAAAAAGCATCACTGCGCTTAAAACTACTAAAAAAAGCTGTTTCATGATTGTTTTGTTTTTAATTAAGATTTTATCCTTTTTAATAATAAATGTCAATACATTAATTGTAGGTGCAAATATAATGCGCTTTCAGTAAAATCAAAACTTAGGAATGTTAAAAAATGTTAAGGGTTGGTAAAAATGCCTAAATCTGTCAAGTGTAAAAATTCAAGCTGTACATTTTTAATTGCATAATATAATGTTGCACTGATTATTTTAACTATAACTTCGAATGCACAATATCCAAAACAGCCTTTTCCTCCGCATCTGCCAATTCAATCATTTTAGTAGCTTTTTTTAGTATTGTCTCAACATATGTTTTATTCTCCAACCCTCCGATATTAACTTTTACATTCAAAAATGCGCCATAAACAGCTGCACGTGCACAGAGAGCACCCACACCTGCGTCAGTTACGGAATTCGGATTACCTGTTTGAGCCATAGCTTTTAGGAGTTCGAAAGACTGCAATGAACGTTCCATTACGGTTAAAGGTACTTCCACTGCATATTTTGTAGCCGCTTGCATTGCTGTATTTCTGGCAGTTTTCTCTTCTTCGGTTGCTTTCGGCAGGCGCATTGCATCGATAATAGCGTTGAATGATTTGGTATCTTCATCCACAAGGTGCAGGAGTTGTGATTTCAGTGCCTGACCTTTTTCGGCCCAAATACTGAATTCTTCCCAACGCTCATCCCAACCTTTTTTGTGGGAAGAAAGATTGGCCACCATTGTGCCCAACGATACGCCCAATGCAGCGACATAAGCAGCAATGGAACCTCCGCCCGGAGCCATCGACTCAGAAGCAGTCTCATCAGCAAAGGCCGAAAGTGTCATATTCACCAAAGGCGCGTTGCTGCTGTCATACAGCATATATTCAATAATACGTTTCTGAGGATCGAAGGGTCCCAATTCATCCAATCCCATCGATTTGATAGCAATTTTAATAATTTCAGACTCCGAAACGCCAACGGAGCGCTCCTGTTTTTGCAAAAAATATTTTCCGGCATCCAGCATCACATTTAGGGGTACAAGGCCCACCAATTCTGAACCTGTCACGCGCATGCCGCGCTTGTCGGCAGATTTGCAGCATTCTTCAAAAACCTTATGCAGCGGAGCGTCATTCACATTGGTAATGTTCATGGAAACCTGAGCTACGCCGTATTCGGCTATATACCAGCCAATGCCTTTTACACCTTTAAAAACGCCCGGAATGCGGATAGGTTCTCCTTTTTCATCCAAAACGTTTTTACCGTTTTCGGTTTTAATACGACCGGCCTCACGGACATCGAAAGCAACGGAGTTGGCCCGACGCTCTGATGTGCTGTTCAGGTTGACATTATAAGCAATCAAAAAATCGCGGGCACCGATAGCAGTTACGCCCGATTTGATATTGAGACTTCGTGGCCCGAAATCGGGGATAAATTCATCAGTCGCCAATTTGGTGGCCATTTTCTCATACTCTCCTGCGCGTATATTGGCCAGGTTTTTCCAACGGGCATCACTTGCGGAAGATTCATATAAAAATACTGAAATGCCCAATGCTTCGCCTACACGCTTGCCCAGCATTTTGCTGTATTCAACAGTTTCTTCCATTGAAATTCCGGAAATCGGAATAAATGGACAGACATCGGTAGCGCCCATACGCGGGTGTTCGCCTTTGTGCTTACTCATGTCGATAAGCTCAGCTGCCTTTTTTATACCGAGAAAAGCAGCTTCAACAACCTGTTCGGGTTCACCCACAAAGGTAACAACAGTTCTGTTGGTGGCCTTACCCGGATCTACATTCAGCAATTTGATGCCTTCTACACTTTCGATGGCATCGGTTATTTGTCTAATGATGTTCATGTCGTTACCCTCACTGAAGTTGGGTACGCATTCTATGAGTTTTTTAGTGTTCATTGTAATTTATGCAAAGAGGATGGTTAAAAGAGAAAAGATTAAATGAAAATTAGATAATTTTGTATCAAACTTGAGTTTTAACGCTGCAAGATAGCCAAAAAAACCTCAAACTTTATATAGTAAATCAGTTTAGAATTTCAGAAAAGAACATGTACTATCCGCATCAATTCATTGCCCCTTTGGGCCTGCAAATTTTCAAAGACGATCAGCCCTTTTATTTTGAACAGGGCGGTGTACTGCCCGAATTACAGATTGCCTATCACAGTTATGGGACATTGAATGCGGCAAAAGACAATGTGATTTGGGTTTGTCATGCGCTTACTGCCAATTCGGATGTGGCAGATTGGTGGCCCGGAATGGTCGGTGAAAACTGTCTGATGGATCCTTCCAAACATTTTATTGTCTGTGCCAATGTTTTGGGTTCAAATTATGGCAGCAGCAGTCCGCGTTTTATCAATCCCGAGACAGAAAAACCATACGGAATGGACTTCCCGCGTTTTACAGTTCGCGATATTGTTAAAAGTTATATTCGTTTGATGGAACATCTTGGTATTGATAAAATTTCAATGTTAATAGGTGGTTCTTTTGGCGGACATCAGGCGATGGAAATGGCATTGATGCTACCTCAGGGTATTATCAATCAACTTGTTCTGCTGGCCTGTTCCGCACAGGAAACTGCCTGGAGTATTGCAATTCATGAAACGCAGCGAATGGCATTGGAAGCAGATGCAACACTTTATAATAATGATGAAAAAGCTGGTGCTGAAGGACTGAAAACTGCTAGGGGATTTGGGCTTTTGACATACAGAACAATAGAATCGTATATACAATCGCAAACTGATAAAGATGGCCGTTTGGATGATTTCAAAGCCGCTTCCTATATCCGTTATCAGGGTCAAAAGCTCGAAGCTAGATTTCATGGGCACTGTTACTGGTTTTTAAGTAAATGCCTGGATACGCATCATATCGGTCGTGGAAGAGGGGAGATCTCAGAAATTCTTTCTACTTTAGAAATGCCGACAACAGTTATTGCTTTAAAAACTGATATGCTCATTCCTCCATCAGAGCAGGAGTTTTTGGCCCGACATATTCCTAATGCACTTTATTATGAAATTCCTTCTGTTTACGGACATGACGGTTTTTTGATTGAGGTGGAAGAAATTATGAAAAGAATTAAGAACCGAACCCAGTGAGCTATTTAAATTAGGAATTAATAATTGATAATTGATAATGCGAATCAAGGGTTGAAATATATTGAAAAGTATTGATTTTATTTAAAAAAAACTAAAAATTACTAGCCGAAGGCACCGTTTCAGAACGTCGGAAGCAGCAGCATATAGAATTGGCCCTTTCGAGTATAGTGCTAAGCCTG
>CAINVS010000236.1 GCA_903854205.1 uncultured Bacteroidota bacterium
ATATTTTTAAAATCACTTATCTTGTTAAGAGAAAGTCCGTCAAGTTGCTTCCCAATATCTGCAATAGCCTCACTTAGTAACATCTCAATATTTACCTGCTCCAACAATTCACTTGATGAGAGCGTGTGCTCTTGAAGAAAGTATTGATATGTATTTTCGATTACTATATCCGTTAACTTTTTTTCAATAAGAATGCTTGCTGCCAAATATTGTTTCCAATATGGTAGTTTTGTCTTTATCCACTCCGATAGTTCTTGCTTAAAGGTCTTTTCGGTTTGCATGTTTTTTTGTTACGTTTTTTTGCTCATTTCAATATTGCATTTACTTTTATATAACCGCAGCGAACGGGGACACTGCTGATCGTGCCCGCCGGTGGGAGGGCATGGAAAGTTGTGCATCGTTCGCAGCTGCCTTTTTTTGTTTACGCTCATGAAAACCAGCTTTAATCAGAGATTGAATCTAATCGGTTGAGCGGCGCCTCTTTTTTTTAAATGAATAATTGATTTATTGAAGTATTCTTTCCTAATTTCATTTGGTGCAATTATTCCGTTGAATCCAAAACCTATTTTTGTTTGTCCAAACTTTTTTGCACCAATATTATATCCCCTTTCTTTTTCGTACCAATTTTCTACTTCAAAAACTTCAACAATCAGTCCTTTGTATTCACTCAGTACGAATTTGATATTGTTTATCTTATTTTTATCAATTGTCCAAATTTCTTTTGTAGCTTGATAGATAGCATCTTTCCCTGAGCCTCGCTTATAGTTTGCATTAATATTGATTACAATGCAGTTATTTCCGATAGATTCTAATTTTTCAGCATTGTATAGTCGTTTGACTTCATCAACAGTCATTAAGCCTTTTTCTATCGAATTATGTCCACCTTGTAAGTTTTCAATTTTTGAAATAGAATTAATATTCAAAAAGTCAAAAATATCAATCAAAGAAGCTTCAATTTCATAAGCTAATTTTTCACTTAGCCCGTGTCTGACAATTAAATGCAAAACCTCTTTATTCAAATTATTGATACTTCTAATTTTTTCATATTTACTGCTTTCTATCTCCAAATCTATAGAGCAATTTAAATGGTCAAATACTCGATTGCCTTTTCCTTTGCCAATGTAAAAGGGAATCATGTTATCCGGGTCAATTAATACATAAACATAATAGCCCAAATTTTGAATAGTTTTTTCGTCAAACATTTTTTATTTTTTTATGGTTGCCACGAACTTAAGTACCACCGCAACCAAAACCTAACCAAAACCCACATTGCGTCTTTTACTTAGTCGTCTACTGCCGGTATATGTGCTTCATCTACATTCTGTTCTCTCATCTAAGCGGTCTATCCAGGCAGTCCTACAACTGCCACATCAACAAATATAACAAATTATTATCACAGATACAAAGTTTTTGAAATAACTTAAGTTACCGCTGGTACGGTGTCTTACGCCCAGTACCATCATCCCCGCATCTTCAAAACACACGAGTATGCACATTTTTTTGAAAAAGACCCAAAACCGTTGCCGTTGATCATTAAAAGCTACACAAACCTTGCCTGATAAGCCTCAATAGTGAGCTCGGCTTCTAACTCAGTTTGGCCTCCTGCTTGTAGCTGAGCACGAAGCATATCCAGTAGCCTTTCGGGACTGACATCGACCAGGAAGGCTATTTTTTCCAAGGAAAGCTCCTGGAGTGACCAGAGTTTGTACATGAACGCCTGTTTTTCCAGTTCAATGCCTTTCTTGATGCCCTCATCGATAACTTTTTGGATACCTTTTTGGATACCCATCTCAATGCCTTTCTCGATACCTTTCAAATAGAGGCCATCTGTTTCGATGTCATAGTGAATCGTCATGGCTTCCACTTTGGTTTTTACGATGAGTTCTGCTGGTACAAATCTTTTAAAATCAAAAAAAAATCTTATACTACCGCTGGTACCCGGATTTTGTACACTAGTCTATTTTGCTCCACCCAGCAAAGCTTCAATCTCCGCAATACTTCGATTGGTGATCTGAGCAATTTGAGTTGTATCTAGCCCCATGCTGTGCATATTCTGGACACTTTGTACAAAAGTTTTACGCTCATTTTCAAGAGAGCGTAAGGCTTCCTCCTTTAACTTGCGTTCTTGTTCTGCCTTTTGCTTTTCCTGTTCTGCCTTTTGCTTTTCTTGCTCTGCTCTTTGCTTTTCCTGTTCTGCCTTTTGCTTTTCCTGCTCTGCTCTTTGCTTTTCCTGTTCTGCCTTTTGCTTTTCCTGCTCTGCTCTTTGTTTTTCCTGCTCAGTCTGTTTTTGTGCTTCCTCTAATTTGACTTCGTAAACTGCCTGAGCTTCCTGATAGCCTTCCTGTTGAGCAGTTTCTAAGGAGTTTTTCAAATCGTTGTAATACTTCAAGCTGTCTTCGTATTTGACTTTTTCCTCTTTGCTCAAGGATGTATACGAAGCCACTTTGAACAACTTCTGAAAAACCCGTTCCTGGGTTCTTTCAGGGATATGGTCTAGTTTGTGCAAATTCTTAATCACATACAGCCATTTGTCAAAATTGCTCTCCAGTTCGTTTTCTTTTTTCGTAAAATTGGGCATCTGTAAGGTCACAAAGGTCAATTTTTCATAAAAAACCCGATAACGATCTACATCCATAAGCTTATTCTTGCTTACCACAATTTTGTCGCTGTTGTCTTCATCCATCACAAAATCCAGAATAGCAATGACGTATATTGCCTTGAGTTGATAATCCCAATCTCCTTTTATGCCTTGTTCTTGTACTGAAAAACTGCTGTAATACAGCATTCTATCCTTAAAAAAAGCTTGCTTGGCTTTCTGAAGCTCAACGGTGAACTTTTCCCCTTGTTCATTCTCACAATACAAATCAAAAACGACCTTACGATCCAGGTCGTCACTACCCAATCGGTCATTTTTTTTGAAGACCAAATCACTAATGTGTTGATTTTGAGCAGCCAACAACTCATTCAAAAAATCAATGAGCAAGTCTTTGTTCTGCTCTTCGCCAAAGATTTTCTTGAAACCAAAATCCGTAAAGGGATTGATGAATAATGGCTCGTTCATAAAAACTAGCTTTTGTTGACAAAGTTAAGTTTTTTTGAAACTACATTCAATCTTTTGTTGGACATTTTGAAGTGAAATATTTAACCGTTAGTCGGATATTCGAAAGCTAGACCACTTTTCACTATTCATTTTTCATCAATCCGATTCTCCTCAGACAGGCTCACTATAGGGTCCTGGGTCTGGATTTCTTTTTTTTTCACAAATACGGAATAACGGTTAGGCCTGATTTTGCTACCGTACTTGTTGGCATATACTTTGGTGAATTCAGCCCCGAAATAGAGGATGGCCGATGAATAATAGACCCACAAAACAATCAGCACGACAGCCCCGGCTGCGCCATATACAGACATGGTGCTGGAGCGGCTGAGGTAATAATTGATCAGCCATTTGCCCAATAAAAACAAGAGCGTGGTAAACAATGCCCCAACCCCTACGTCGCTCCATTTAAGGATAGCATCCGGCAGTACCTTAAAAATTATGGCAAAAAGCAGCACAACTA
>CAINVS010000237.1 GCA_903854205.1 uncultured Bacteroidota bacterium
ATGCTTGAAATCTTAAAAAAACAACAGCTAGAGCACTTTGCTAACTTTGCGTAGTTCTTATTTTCTTTGCGGTTAAATTATGGATCAGGTCTTTTATATTATACTTTTCTTTCAACTAATAAAACGCGGGTGACTCCGTTGGTTTTGCTTCGGAAGACTAAAGTTTTTCCTTTATCTTTTAAAACGCAGGTTAAAACCCGCGGCTCCAGTGGTTTTGCCACGGAAGACTAAAGTCTTTCCTTCGCTATTTTGCACTTTTTTACTTCACAATGCTTGAAATCTTAAAAAAACAACAGCTAGAGCACTTTGCTAACTTTGCGTAGTTCTTTTTTTCTTTGCGGTTAAATTATGGATCAGGTCTTTTATCTTTCATCTTTCATCTTTCCTCCTGATTCATTCCCACTGACTTTCCTGCAATTCTTTCATGTAATGATTGGAAAACAACAAAAAGCACAGGGATGATAAAAATACCTAAGACTGTTCCTATCAGCATCCCGCCAACTGCACCTGTTCCAATAGCTGCATTGCCGATAGCACCTGCACCGGAAGCAAACATTAATGGTAAAAGTCCCAAAATAAAGGCAAATGAAGTCATCAAAATGGGTCTAAAACGGGCTCCCGCACCGGCTATAGCTGCTTCTTTTATGCCCATTCCCTGTCTTCTCCGTTCCAGTGCATATTCAACAATAAGAATGGCATTTTTGGCCAAAAGTCCGATGAGCATAATCAGCGTAATTTGGAGATAAATACTGTTGCTCACGCTGAACAATTGTGCAAAAATGAAGGTTCCGGCTAAACCGAAAGGTAAAGAGAGGAGTACTGCAAAGGGTAGAAAATAACTCTCATATTGTGCAGCAAGCAGAAAAAATACAAAAACAATACAGAGTATAAAAATGAAAAATGTCTGACTGCCGGCATTTAATTCCTCGCGGGTCATCCCCGAAAATTCATATCCATAACCTATTGGCAAGGTCTGTGCCGCCACTTCTTCAATGGCTTTGATAGCATCGCCCGAACTGAAGCCTTCCGATGGCATACCGTTGATACTGACGGAGGTGAAAAGGTTAAAACGGCTGATAGTCTGCGGCCCGAATGTTTTTTCCAATTTAATAAATTGGGTAATCGGCGCCATTTCGCCCGACTGCGTTCTTACTTTTATCAGACTCAGACTTTTTTCATCAGCTCTGAACGAAGGTTCTGACTGATACATCACACGGTACTGTTTTCCGAATTTATTAAAATTGGAAGCATAAACACCGCCATAATAACCCTGCAGTGTTCCTAAAATATCGTTGACCGTCAACCCTGCTCTTTTCACTGTTGCCACATCAATATCGATGCGGAATTGCGGATAATTGGGATTGAAAGCCGTGTTGGCAAATTTAATCTCCGGTCTTTGACTCAACGCTGCCAGAAACTGATCTTTTACAATGCTGAGCTCGCCGATAGTTTTGCCCAATCGGTCCTGCAGCTGAAATTCAAAACCACCGCTAAAACCGAAACCTTGAATGGTTGGCGGTGCAAAAAAAACTATTTTGGCATCTTTTAAACCGGCTGTTTTTTTGAAAAGCTGACCGATTATCGCTTTTACTTCCTGCTCCGGCTTTTTGCGTTCCGACCAGCCTTTGAGTCGGATGATGACCATTCCTAAATTATTTCCTGTGCCGCTGATGATACTCCTGCCCGAAATTCTAAGAATGGTTTTGACTTCCGGAAATGTAGCGGCAATTTCCGCTACCTGATCTACCACCACAGCGGTTCTTTCGACGGAACTGCCCGGCGGAAGCGAGATGTCGCAAGTAATTGATCCTACGTCTTCATTTGGTACGAATGCTTTAGGCGTTGTAGAGATCAGGTTGACAAAAAGCCAGGAGAAAAATACTATACTAATGAAAGCCAACCATTTGAATCTGATTAAAAATTTGACTGCGCTTTGATATTTTGAGGTTGTTGCATTAAAAGCTGCATTAAAAGCGCCGTAAAATCGTTTAATAATGTTTTTCTTTTTACCGCTTTCTTCATGGCTTCTCAGGAATAGCGCACAAAGCGCAGGACTCAGCGTCAGTGCATTGACAGCTGAAAGCAGGATGGCTACTGCCAAAGTAATTCCAAATTGTGTATAAAAAACGCCTGCCGAACCGCTGATAAAACTGACCGGGACGAATACCGCAGCCATCACAAGCGTAATACTGATAATTGCACCGGAAATCTCGCTCATAGCACTGATTGTGGCCTTTTTTGGATCCTTTTCTCCGGCTTCCATTTTGGCATGAACAGCTTCAACAACTACGATGGCATCATCTACAACAATTCCCACCGCCAAAACCAGTGCGAAGAGTGTTAATAGGTTGATGGTGAATCCAAAAATTCCCAAAAAGAAAAAAGTACCGATAATGGCCACCGGAACAGAAATTGCCGGAATCAGGGTAGATCTCCAGTCCTGAAGGAAGAGAAAAACCACCAGGAAAACTAGGATAAAAGCCTCGAAAAGGGTAGTCAATACCTTTGAAATTGAGGCTTCCAGGAAATCATTGGCATTGGTCAAAGTGGTAAAACGAATGCCTTTTGGAAAGGATTTTTCCGATTCCTTCAACACTTTCAGCGCACCTTTGATTACTTCCTGAGCATTGGAACCTGCAGTTTGGTTGATTGCTACCCCAACTGATGGTAATCCGTTAGTAAATGATTTACCGCTATAGGTTTGAGCCCCCAATTCAATTCTGGCGACATCACCCAATTTTAGAATCTGTCCGTCGGAAGTGGATCGTATAACAATCTCAGAAAATTCCTGTTCGGACTGTAGTCTGCCCTTGTATTTTAAGGTATATTGGAAAGACTGATCGCCGTTTTCACCCAATTGACCGGGTGCGGCTTCAATGTTCTGTTCTGCCAAAACAGCTGATATATCAGAAGGGACAAGACTATAAGAAGCCATTACATCGGGCTTCAGCCAAATGCGCATGGCATAATCTCTGGTGCCGAAAACTGTGGCATCTCCAACTCCCGGTACCCGCTTTATTCGCGGAATGACATTGATATTCAAATAGTTTTGCAAAAAAATCTGATCATAAGCTGGATCTTCACTGAAAAGCGTAAAGATCATAATATTACTGCTCTGTCTTTTGGAGGTGCTGACTCCGGCCCTTGTAACTTCCAAAGGTAGCAGATTGGTTGCTCTTGAAACCCTATTCTGAACATTTACGGCCGCTAAATCTGGATTGGTACCCAATTTAAAATAGATGGAAATATTTGCCGTCCCGTCATTATTGGCGGTTGAAGTCATGTAGGTCATGCCCTCCACCCCGTTTATCTGCTCTTCGAGCGGAATGACGACAGAACTCATAACTACCTCTGCACTTGCACCCTGATAGGAGGCAGTAACCGATACTGTCGGCGGTGCAATTTCGGGATATTGGGAAACCGGCAGGGTATAAATGCCGATTGCCCCCAAAATGACGATCAGAATGGAAATAACAGAAGATAAAACAGGTCTTTCTATGAATTTATTGAACATATAATATTTTAATTTGAAAATTTGAGTAACCGAACGAAGTGAGCTCCGTGCAGCGATTTTAAAATTTGAAAATGGACAAAAAAATCAAATTGCAAATCTAAAAACATGTTTTTCTGAATGTACTTATTTGTGTACTTAGTAGTAATAATTTGTTGAATAACTCACCCCTCCCTGCGGGTTTCCCCTCTCTTCAGAAAGAGGGGAGGCTCAATAGACATTTTTTAGATGGTTTTAACCGCTAAAAATAGGTGGAATTGGAAACAGATGCTTCAGCTTCGGAATAACTCACCCCTCCCTGCGGGTTTCCCCTCTCGTCAGAAAGAGGGGAGGCTCAATAGACATTTTTTAGATGGTTTTAACCGCTAAAAAATAGGTGATTACATCCTCAAACTTTCAAATTTTCAAATCCTCAAATAACAAGAGCTTCGGATTTTTCAACTCAATTCCTCTACCAGGTACTCTCTACCAAGTACCAAGTACTCTCTAGTACCACTCTCTACCAAGTACCAAGTACTCTCTATCTGTTACCCAAATTCAATACACTGTCTGCAGGTACAAGCACAGGTTTAATGGCCGTTCCCGGCAGGATAACGCCAACGCCTTCTATCAGAAGCTTTTGTGATGTATTCAATCCCTCATCGACAACAAAATATTTTCCGCCCGGTATTTCTCTGACCTGAATAGGCAGAGCCTGAATTTTGCTTGAATCATCCACAATATATGCCATGCGTTTGTTCTGCAACTCGGCAGTTGCTTTTTGGGGAATGATGATAACATCTTTAACATCAAGCGGAATGCGTATTTTACCGCTGTTTCCGGCGCGCAGCAATCTGCCGTCATTTGGAAAAACTGCACGGACATTGAAGGAACCCGTTTTTGAATTTACCTGACCTGAAAAAGTTTCAATTTTACCCTTTGCTTCATAAAGACTGCCGTTTGATAACATCAGTGTGACAGCAGGTAACTGATTGATTTTTTCCTGAAAGGTTCTGCCTGGCAGTTTGGCCATCATATCCAGCTGTTCCTTTTCATTGATACCAAAATACGCATAGACCTTAGAAATGTCTGTGATGCGGGTCAATGGTTCGGGTGTATTGCTGTTTACATAGCTGCCCAATTTATAAGGCAATTCGCCGACTACGCCGTTTACCGGACTGCTGATTGTGGTGTATCCCTGATTGATTTTTGCATTGTTCAGTAAGGCTTTGGCCTGAAGAAGCGCCGCTTCCTTGGCCCTCAGGTTCAGTTCGGCACTTTTCAATTCATAAGCACTGATGATTTTATCATTTACAAGCGGTTTGGTTTTTTCAATCTGTAATTGAGCAGTTGCAATTGCCGCTTCTGCACTTGCTACCAATGCCGTATGATTTTGAATATCCTGTTCGTATTGAGGGTTGCTGATTTTAAATAAAAGCTGCCCTTTTCTAATTTCCTGACCTTCATCCACATAGATTTCTTCAATAAACCCATCCACTTTTGTGCGGATGTCAATGTCGAAAATACCTTCAATTATAGTCGGATATTCTGAAAAAAGGGTTGTAGAGCGCTTTTCAACAGATATTACTTTATAAGGCATTATCGGTTTGGGCTTTGGCGCTTCGGCCTTCTTCCCGCAGGAGCTCAATATTGCGATGAGACCGACAGAAATCAATAGAGCCGGCAGGAATTTTTTGTATGAAAACATATAGGTATATAATTATTAATTGAATAGGATAGTTTTAATGACTTGTTTTCTGGCCTTAAGCAGCGCTATAAATTCGCTTTTATCAATATCAAATATTTCTATAAACAGCGGTTTCATGACAATTGGAAACGAAACCAGCGAAAAGATGTTCAGAATAAAATTGATCGGATGGTATTTTTTAATCAGACCATTTTCCATTTCCTGTTCTACCTCTTTTATGAAATAATTCAGTTCTGCAGAGCCCTGTGGCTGTAAAATTGAATCAGCACTCCGGTTTATATTGTTGATTTCCTGAATGTTAAATTTTTCAAGATAGGGATAACTCTCCCGAAAGAAGATCAGGAAGTCGATCAGCTCCTCCACTTTATTACTGAAAGGCTGTTTTGAAATGTAAATTTTCTTCAGACTGCTTTTTAAATTTGTAATCAGTTCATCATAAGTGATTTTGAAAAGATTATTTTTCGATCGAAAGTAATAGTTAACCAAAGTCCGCTTCACACCTGCGTAATCGGCGATTTCCTGACTGCTGGCATTAATATGTCCAAGCACAAAGAATAGTGCTGTGGCTTTTTCTTTAATCAGTTTTTCTGTGCATTTATCTATGTTCGGCATGTTTTTTTACTTTTGACTTGATGTTTAACAAATCGTTTGACAAATTGTTTGACATTATTGTCAAATATTTTATTTCCATTTTGCTTGAGCTCCGGATTTTATTTTAGCAGCCTTAAACGTCATTGAAATATAATCACTGTTTTTGTATTTAATATACGACACTTGACAATGCAAAAAAATGCCTATATATTTGTAGGAAAACTAAGAAAATGGAAGATAAAATTTACACAGAATTTTTATTCGAATTGAAAACTCGTATAAAAAATGCACAGTACCAAGCTTTAAAAGCTGTCAATAAAGAATATATACAACTTTGTTGGGATATAGGTAAATCACTTCAGGAAAAGCTGGAGATTTCCGGTTGGGGTAAATCTGTAGTGGAACAGGTCGCAAAAGACTTACAGTTTGAATTTCCGGGAACAAGGGGTTTTTCAGCAAGAAACCTTTGGCGGATGAAGCAATTTTTTGATATTTATTCTTCATTTGAAATTCTGCCACCGATGGTGGCAGAAATAGGATGGGCTCATAATGTAGCTATCATTGAAAAGTGTAAAGATGAAAAACAAAGAGAGTTTTATATCTTGATGACCAAAAAATTTGGATGGACAAAAAACGTATTGATCCATCAAATTGAAAATAATACATACGAAAAACATCTTTTAGGACAAACCAACTTTGAACAAGTACTTCCAACTGAATATAAGCATCAGGCAATTTTAGCTGTAAAGGATGAGTATCAATTCGATTTTTTAGAATTATCTTCTGAACATTCTGAGTATGAATTGGAACATAGTATTTTAAAAAATATTCGTGCTTTTTTGTTGGAAATGGGCGGTTATTTTAGTTTTATTGGCAATCAATTTCGAGTAGAAGTAGAAGGTAATGAATATTTTATAGATTTACTGCTGTTTCATCGGAAACTTCGTTCGCTTGTTGCAATAGAGCTTAAAATCGGAGAATTTATTCCTGAAATGGTCGGAAAAATGCAATTCTATTTAACCATTTTAAATGATAAGGTTAAAGAACCTGATGAAAATCCGGCGATTGGAATTATTATTTGCAAATCAAAAAAACGAATGATTGTGGAATATGCATTACGCGATAGTAATAAACCCATAGGTGTTGCTTCTTATAACATTGCTTCAGAGTTGCCGGAGACTTTAAAAGATTTTTTGCCTTCTGCAGATCAAATCGAGAAACATTTTTCACTCATAAAGGGGTTGTTATAAAACTTTTTGAATCAAAAAAATCATCAGTCTTTTATTCTGAGTTCAAATCCAATATCCCATCATTTTTTAAAAAAAATCTCTTTTTATACAATCATTTCCGTACTTTTGTCATGCGAAAAAAATCACATTCCATCATAACACTGCTCTGCAGTACAAATATCTGATTAACAATGGTTGACGTATTATTGGGTTTGCAATGGGGCGACGAAGGAAAAGGAAAAGTTGTAGATTATCTGGCCGAAAAGTACGATGTGGTAGCCCGTTTTCAGGGAGGCCCAAATGCAGGTCATACACTTATCCTAAACGGTAAAAAACATGTACTTCATACCATTCCATCAGGTGTTTTCCGTCCCGGAGTTATCAATATCATTGGCAACGGTGTTGTTATTGATCCTATTACCCTACGCCGCGAAATGGAAAATCTCATTGCTGCTGAAGTTGATTTTAAGGACAATCTCTATATATCCAAAAAAGCACACCTTATCCTTCCATCCCACCGTTTCCTTGATGCGGTAATGGAGGCCGACAAAGGTTCGAGCAAAATCGGTTCAACCCTTCGCGGAATCGGACCGACTTATACAGATAAAGTGGCCCGTCGCGGTCTTCGTATTGGCGATATTTTTGCTGCCGATTTCGAAACTCGTTATAATGAGCTGAAAGCGATTCACCTGGAAATGGCTTCCATCTATCCGGCTGTTGAGTTTGACTTCGCTGCCGAGGATGCAAAATTCATGGAAAGTGTTCACTATGTAAAACAATATCAGTTTGTTGAAGGTGAGTACTTTATCAATCAATTGCTCGAGCAGGGCAAAACCGTATTGGCCGAAGGTGCTCAGGGTTCAATGCTCGATATCGACTTTGGTACCTATCCTTATGTAACATCTTCCAACACCATTTCTGCCGGTGTTTGCAATGGTTTGGGCGTTTCCCCAAGTAAAATTGGAGAAGTTATCGGTATTACAAAAGCATATTGTACCCGCGTTGGCGGCGGTCCTTTCCCAACAGAATTGTTGGAAGCCACCGGTGAGCGTATTCGTAAAGCCGGCGGCGAATTCGGCGCAACCACAGGCCGTCCGCGCCGTTGCGGTTGGATTGACCTGCCACAGCTGAAATATACGATCATGCTCAGCGGTGTCACTCAGCTGGTATTGACAAAAGCAGATGTTTTGAATGATTTTGAGGAGCTTTATGCTGCAACATCCTACGGTTATCCGGATGGTTCAATTTCGGAAGAAGTGCCTTACGATATGGTAAATACAGCTATTCAGCCTATTTACAAACATTATAAAGGTTGGAATTCTTCTTTGGAAGGGATTCGAGAATTTGAACAGTTTCCAAAAGAACTGCAGGGCTATATCCTTGATCTTCAGGCCTATTTGGGTGTACCTTTTACCATGATTTCCATCGGTCCGGAAAGAGAGAGTCTGATTATCAGAGAGAAGGAAATGGTGTAGTAATTAAATTTGATTGTTGTTTGTTAGAAGTTGTTTGTTTTTTAGAACACAATTTAAGCACATTTTTAAATATAGATATTACGGGCAGACTTTAGGGTCTGCCTTTTTGTTGTGTTATTCTGATTTAATTTAACAAATCGGTCATTAGAAATTCTATTCGTTTAGTGGAGCTGCAAGAAGTAAATTCTAATGACCGATTATAG
>CAINVS010000238.1 GCA_903854205.1 uncultured Bacteroidota bacterium
TAATCATGAAAAAACTAATCTTAGCCCTTTGCTTTATTCCTCTGGGAGGAACCCTTTTCGGTCAGGCCGACAGTACTAAAATTAATATCAACCCAACTATCGATTCTACCGATGAAAAGGATAATGATAAGGATTTTAATATCAATCTTTCTTTGGGCAAAAAAAATGTAAAAACCCGATTTATCCTGCTCGATCTGGGCGTAAACGCCTATCACAATGAAGGGAATCCAAATCTGCCCCTTTCTCTGAAAACCTTTGAACTCAGACCGGCCCGATCTGTAGAAGTTAATCTTCATGTTTACCGTCAGCGTTTCAAAATCGGGAAAGGATATTTCAATATCGAGCACGGACTCTCTTTCGATTTTAACCACTACAGTTTCCAAAACAAAGTGACCTACCGTACTGACAGTCTGGAACAGTTTTACATAGACCCGACTGCAAATATTGAAAAAAGCAGGCTTTTTGTTTCTAAAATGTCCCTGCCCATTATGCTTCATTTCGAAACCAACCCTAAAAAACTGTCCAAATCATTTCACTTTGGAATTGGCGGCTACGCCGCTGTTCGTTTGGGTTCCAATCTGCTGATGCGGGGCAGTAATAAATACAAGGAAAAAATCAGCGATAATTTTGGGTTGAATGATTTTTTAGCGGGTCTTCGTGCTGAGATGGGTTTTGGTCCGGTCAACCTCTATGCTACCTATTCTTTGATGAATATGTTTAAAAATGGGCAGGGTCCAAATTTAACGCCCTTCAGTGTGGGATTTACGGTGATACCTTTTTAGCGACGATTTAATATAATAGATTCGCACAATTATTACACAAATAAAAAATTTTACCGCAAAGCAAAAAAGTGTTTCGCAAAGTTTTAAAGAGCTGCTTGTTTTTAAAAGATAACAAGTGTTATTAAGAAAAAAGGCCTATATCCAAAAACCGATTCGCCACATATATAAAATAATGAGTATTGTCATAGGGGATTTGATGTGCCATCATAATTTATTAATTTTTAAGGGAATAACTTTGGTCCAGTAATAAACGATTTACACCATTAACCTAATTTAAAATTTAATTATGAGAAGCAATTTTTTAAAACTAATGATGTTTGCAGCCATTCTCGTCTCCTGGTCTACGGCAGCAAATTCACAGACAGTTCAGGGAAACCCCACCCTAAACGGCTGTTATGACGGAAGTCAGTACGTCAACAACAAAAACAATCCAACAGCTTGGGGTGGTTACACACTTCAGGATGGCTTTCAGGAAAAAGCTGCACAGACGTACCGTTATGAAGGTAGCGGTACATTGTCAAGAGTAAGGGTATATGGAGAATATCCGGGTTTTGGTCCAATATTATTTGGTACAGTACCATTGAGAGTTGTTGTTTACAATGTAGATGCCAACAATCGACCGACATCAACAATTTCTTCAGTAAACATTAGCTGGAATGCTGTCAATGAATATGAAGGATTTAAAGATGTAAATATTTCGCCTGTAAACATCAGCGGAAACTTTGCGGTAGCAGTAGAGTTACGTTCACTGACTGATGCCTTCCGTATTGCCTATACTGGTGACGGAGAAGGATTGGGCGAGGATTTGGCATCTTTGGCCGGAACTTTAACCGGTTTCAACTGGAGCAGTGCAATGACAAACTTCAGCAAAGATGGAGATTTACGCATTGTACCTTATGTTATGAGCAATTTGGTGGCTAATTTCAGTGCCAATGCAACTTGTGTTACAGTGGGTCAAAGCATTAGCTTCACAAACAATTCACAAGTAGAAACTGGCGGTATGTTCAATGTTATCAACCGCACAGGCTATATCGGAACTAATACCAATTATGCATGGAATTTTGGTGATGCAACAACAAGTACTGCCGAAAATCCTACAAAAAGTTTTACAACAGCAGGCCGCAAGACAGTTTCTCTGACTGTATCTCACGAAACATGGGGTGGTGGCGTATGTACTGACTACTATGAGATGGATATTTCAGTAGGTTTGGGCATGACTGCTTCCAATTTGGTGAATGCCTCCTGCAATGGTACAAGCGATGGTTCTGTTACTGCCAATGTGATCGGCGGTGCTGCTCCCTACGATTTTAGCCTGAACGGCGGAGAATGGACCAACGGCAATATTTTCGATGAACTTCCTGCCGGAACGCATACTATAGTAACAATGGATGATTTGGGCTGCCAAACTTCTGTTAACTTTACAATTACACAGCCTACAGCGATTACATTTACTTCAACCAATTCAACCAATTCAACCTGCGGTCAGGCCAATGGCGCTATTTTGGTCAATGCAACTGGCGGAACGGGTACCATTTCTTACTCATTGAACGGTGGTGCTTCACAAAGCAGCGGTTCTTTCCAAAATCTTTCTTCTTCAGCCGGTTATGTTATAGAAGCAGAAGATGTAAACGGATGTACTTCAGAAGTAACTGTAGCAGTTAACGATCAGGGTGCGCCATCTATTTCTTTGCTTTCAGCTACCAATATCAGCTGTAACAACGGAAACGACGGTACAATTGTGGTGTTGGGTTCAGGCGGATCAGGCGCATTGCAATATTCCATCAACGGCACTACTTATCAGTCAAGCGGCACCTTCACAGGTTTGTTTTCAGGCAGGTATATTGTTAGTGTTCGCGATGCAGCCGGATGTACCCGTGGTTTTCCAATTTCTTTGGTACAGCCTAATGCTATAGCGATTGTAAGTATTGAAGAAAATCAACCTGTTTCCTGCAATGGCGGCAATGATGGTGTTTTGGAGATTATTAACAGTATTGGTGGTATCGGTACACATACTTTCAGTATCAATGGAGTTAATTTCCAGACCGGCCGTGTTTTCAGTGGTTTATCAGCAGGAACATACACAGTAACAGTACGCGATGCTGCAGGTTGTACAGCAACAGAAACTGCAACAGTAACTCAACCGTCTGTATTAACTGCAACAACAATTCATGGAAATCTTTCCTGCAATGGAAGTTACGATGGATACATAATAGTTTTAACAAATGGTGGCAACGAGCGCTATCAGTATCAATTGGCAGGAAGCAGCAGCTGGCAGTACAGCAATACTTTCAATGATCTTGCCGCAGGTACTTACACCGTAAATGTAAAAGACGCAAAAGATTGCAGATCTTCAGTAACAGTTACAATTACTCAACCTTCTCCAATCACTGCGACAGTAACAACAGGTACTGCAGCATGTGGCGGTTCTGACGGTACAGCTTCAATAGCAGCTGCAGGCGGATCAGGATCAGATTATCAATACAGCATCAATTTAGGTGTCAGTTTCCAGTCTTCAGGAGCATTCACCGGTTTGAGTACCGGAACTTACTCCATCATTGTCCGTGATGGTTCAGGTTGTTACAATTCTTTCCAGGCTACCATTAACTCTACAACAGGCCCGGCAATCAGCACACTCAGCAATACAGGTATTACCTGCTATAATGGTAGCGACGGATCTATCTCAGTAGCTGCTACAGGCGGTACAGGTACTTTGGAATACAGCGTAGGAGGTGCTTATCAGACCACGGGCAGTTTCGTGGGTCTTCCTGCAGGCTTCTACACATTAACAGTGCGCGATGCAGTTGGCTGTTTTGACAGTGACACGATCACTTTGAATCAGGGAAATCCAATTGCAGTTACTGCAACTGTTAATAATAACGTTTCCTGTTTTGGTGGCAATAACGGCTCTATAACCATAGCTGCTGCAGGTGGAATCGGTACTTTGGCATTCAGTCTTAACGGTACCAACTATCAGTCTATCGGGACCTTTACCGGACTTACTTCAAATGCATTATATACTGCTTATGTACGTGATGCTGGCGGGTGTACTAACTTCACAAACTTCAGTATCAGTCAGCCAACTCAAATTGTCGGCAGTTTGGGTATTGTTGGTGTAAATTGTGCTGATGCAGATAATGGCACTATCTTCGTTACTGCTTCAGGCGGAACAGGTACACTTCAATACAGCCTTGGAGGAGCAGCATATGGTAATACAAACAGTTGGAGCAATTTGGCTGCTGCAAATTACATTGTTTATGTACGCGATGCCTTTAATTGTACAATCGGTCTTTTGGCTACAGTCAACGAACCTGCTCCGATTGCTTTAGGAGTTACACTTGATCATGTAAACTGCGCAGGCGGCAATGACGGTTCAATCAATATGAGTGTCAGCGGCGGAATAGTTCCTTACGCTTACGCATGGACAAACGGTGCTAGGCTTGAAGATCTTTTCAACCTCAGTTCAGGCACTTACGGTGTAGTTGTAACAGATGCCAATGGATGTACAGCTGCCAATTCTTACAGTATTGTTGCTCCTGCTACGCCAATCATCGTGAACGGTACTGTTGATAATGCTTCTAACTCCGGTGTAAGCGACGGTGCTATCGATATTACTGTAAACGGCGGTACTTCTCCATACAACTTTGAATGGTCAAATGGCGCAGTTACTGAAGATGTAAGTGCTATAAATTCCGGTTTCTATATCGTAGTAGTAACAGATGCAAACGGTTGTGAATCTTCTCAGATTTTCAATGTCAGCATCGGTTCATCTGTTGATCAGACTCAATTGTCTGAAACAAATGTACAGATCTTCCCAAATCCTGCACGCGATTTTGTAAATGTTGAACTTGCAGGTTTCGATGGCAGCGTAATTGAAAGCGTAAATGTTATCGACGCTTTGGGTCAACTTGTTTACAGTGTACAGGCCAATAGCGATAAAGTACAGTTGAATACTGCTGAGTTGTCTGCCGGTTTCTATATGATCCTGGTAGAGGTAAACGGCCAGCGTATTACTCAGAAATTGAATATTGCAAAATAATAACTTGGGTATTGATTGAAGAGGGGAGGTCTTAGCGCCTCCCTTTTTTATTAGACTTTGCAGTTAAGTATGAAAAAAAATATCTGAGTCAATTGAAAATTGAACATTATTTCCTAACTTGTTGCCCTATTCGTTAAAAATTATACAAATATTAAAAATATCCAATCATGAGCCATAACCAAAAAATTTGGGGTACAGAACGTTTTCTTATGGGATTGGCCCTTTTCCTCATCATGTTTATGATGTTATGGGCTTATGTATATTTCATGAATGACGATTTTTTGCCAAAAGTGAAATAATTTAGTCTGCTTCTACGCAAATTTGATAAAAATATTTTAGATTTATAGGCGATCACAACTGTCAATGACATTTGTGCTTCGCCTTTTATGTTTGCACCGATCCTTTAAATGTTTCAGGAATGGATCACGAAATAGTGCCTATAAAGTTGTTTTTTGTTTCGGATAACGTTCCCGATCAAACAAACCTTCTGACTGATAAATTCAAAAGGCTTGAAAATTACTATTTTAATGACTTTCATTCAACATTGGCACATATTCATCTGAATCCTGACTTGATTTTTGTTATTTCAATACAGGAGTCTAATGGAATTTCGATCCTCAATTTTATACAGAAGACTGCGGAACTAAATCCTTCCGGGCAGATAATAATAGTCTCTGACATAAAGGATTTACATTTTGCCTTATCTCTTATAAAAAAAGGAGCTAAGGACTATATTGAAAATGATGTTTTTAATGTTGAATATCTGACCGCTTTGCTGGAAGAGATTTCCGCCGAAAAATGGAATTTTGAAGAAAAAAACAAATATGGCATTTTAGACAAATTCCGTGAATTGGGTTTTATAGGTACCGGAAGGCGGATGCGCAAAATGTTTAAGCTGATTGAAGATGCCTCGAAGGCTGATATAATTTTACTTGTTTCCGGAGAAGTAGGTTGCGAACAGGAATTGACGGCAGCAACGGTACATAAGCTATCAAAAAGACAGCAGGGCAGTTTTCAACACTTTGACCTACTTGCTTTTCCCATAGAATTAATGGAATTTGAACTTTTCGGTAGAGAAAAAGATAGTATTGCAGGTGTTTTGAAGAGAAAAATAGGCATAATTGAAGCAGCAAGCGGAGGAACTCTTTGTATAGAAAATATAGAGGCTTTGCCTACCCACCTCCAAAGCAGATTACTAAGAGCAATTCGCGAAAAAAAATTCATTAAGCCGGGCGGGCAGAATATTGTTTTTTGGAATGCCAGACTCATCGTTATATCGTCAACAAATCTTGAAAAGGCAGTAAAACAGGGCACCCTGATTCCGGAACTTTACAATGCGATATCCGGTCTTCAGTTAAGAATTCCTGCCCTGAGAGATAGAGGTCAAGAAATATTGAGCATTGCCAACAATTATTTGAGGAACTTTATTCGGAGAAATCGATTGAAATCTTTCAGTTTTTCTTTAGAAGCTAAAGATGCATTGCAGGTATACAGTTATCCGGGAAACCTTCAGGAGCTGAAAACTTTAGTTGAAACTTCGGCCTTAATTGCAACAACAGATGAAATCAGTAAAGAAGATCTTATTTTTCAATATAAGCCTACTATTGATTTTCTGCTGTCGGAAGAGATGACGCTTGATCAATACACTGAAAAAATTATCAGCAGTTTCTTGGAAAAATATAATAATGACGTACTACTGGTTGCAAAAAAACTAAATATTGGCAAGTCAACTATTTATAGAATGTTGAAAGCCCAAAAATAACAGCTCCAAATAATTACCTATGACAAAAATAAATTTGGAATATCTTAATGAACTATGTAATGGCGATGTCGATTTTATTTCTGAAATGTTGCAAACTTACATTGATGAAACTTCGAAAGACGTGGAAAATTTGGTAGAGGCTGTTAACCTTTCCGATACTCCTCGCATTGTATTCTGGTCACATAAAATTAAAACTGCGTTTAGAATACTTGGTTTGGACGCCTTGGCAGAAAAGGCCGAAACGCTGGAAATAAAATCCAGATTAGAAGATTTTAAAATTGACGATTTTTCTGAACATGTCTATTATATTGTCGAAAATGCATCAAATTCCTTTAAGCAGGCAAAGTGGCTTTTAGAGGGTTTTTAGTAAATCACCAATTTTAAATACGGGTATGTCGGGTCTTCATAACAAAAGCTCGGCATTTTTTATTTTTAGCAGGAAAAGTCCTATTTTGACTGGCTAAGGCTGTACATTTTAGAAATTCCGATCTTATGAAAAACTACGCAAGACTCTTTATTTGTTCATTTATAGCTGCTTTATTCGCTATTCCTGCAGAAGCGCAGCTGAAAAAGGGCTTAAAATTACTGAAAAAGAATAATTACGATGCGGCCATTGAGGCATTGGAAGTTGATGTTTTCAATTCAAAAGGAAATATTGCTGTAGAGGCAGAGTACTATATTGCAAAAATCTATTTTACAAAAGAATATGAAGGTTATAGTCTGGAAAATGCTTATCAGTATGCTAAAAGTGCAATGAAAAGACATCAAAATCTGACAAATGACGAAATGGCAAGCGTTCAGAAAAAAGGTTTAGGGAAACTCAATATTGATAATTACAAAAGAAAAATTCTCAATGATGCTTTCCAACAGGCTAAAGCAACTGACAGTTACGCTTCCTATGAGCATTTTTTGAATAATTTCGACGGTCCGACAGCTGTGCAGGGAGAAAAAATTATGAAACTCCGAAATCAGCGCGGTTTGGAGGAAGCTGCTAAGTTAAACACTTGGAATGCGTTCGAAAATTTTTATAGAAAACACCAGGAAAATTGCAGGTTATTATCACCTGAGGTCGATACCGTAGCGCAATTACTCATGTTCGAGGCTTATGTAAACGAAACAAATTGGAATGGGTACAATCGTTTTGCAGCCGACTATCCCGATAATATTTATGTTAAAGAGACAAAAGCTGCTGAAGCTTTTTTGGAAATAGCACAAAGCAGTAAAATTGACGATTACAAAAAATTTGTGGTGGCTTTCCCCCAAAGCCGTTTTGTGAAATTGGCTATTAATAGCATTTACAGACTTACCATGCAAAGTAACGATGTGGCACTATACGATTATTTTGTGCGCAACCATGCCGATCATCCTAAAATTAAGGACTTTTGGCGCTATTATTACAGTCTTTTTCTAAAGGAATTTGGCACAATAGCTGACTTTAGGAAAATGTACCCGAATGCCCCTGTAGAAAAGTAGCATAGCCTTTTGTGATGATAATAAAAATTGCGTTTGGATTATTCCCAAATCCGGCATTTCATGTTCCAAGATTATATGCCTGTAAAAAATATTCAATTTCTCGCTTTTGGGGTTTTAAAAAAGGCTTAACTTGCTTTTTTTAGGTCTTTCGCTTTTTCTCCCTGCGCACTTATTTGGCAAATTACAAACGCTACCTAATGAGGTATTCAGATTAATTGAAAACGGCGCAGTCAGACAACTGCGCCGTTTAATCCCCCAAATAAACCTTAAAACAACTAAACTATAAAACCTATATGAGGGAATTGCCCTCAGGTGTTTAAAAAACTAAGTTTTATTTTGATGACATAAGAGTCACTTTAAATCAATGTATATATATTAATGTTTTTTCGTAATTTCAAGGCAGGAAAACGCGCTAAAATACTATTCTATTTTTTATAAAAACCGCTGCAATTCCCCAATCGCAGCGGTTAATTTTCCCAAAAATTACCCCTATGAAAAAAACTAAAACTATGAAAATTAGTTTTCTTAAAAAATTATGTTACAAAGATGAAGTTATTTGCAAACTCACACAAGGGTTTTTTTCTTATTTATTGAAAATAGGTATATTACGTAGCAGTGTCAATTTGTAGAAAAATTATTGATCTGCCATATTTTAATAAACTAAAAACATCAAATACTCTTTTTCGAATGTTCCAAAAAGTTAAGGATTTATTAATTATCAAATTTAGAAGCTAAAACACTTTAAGATTTTTAACATCCAAATTTTTTGCATTCAAATAACGATCCGCTTTCTTTTTATTCTTTACACGGGCGGCCTGATTATTAAGTTGGGGCCAAAATCCATGTATCCAGAACTGTCAAAAGTTATTTCAAACCAAACTAATTCTGCACAATAGCAACATTATGGATAAAAAGATATAAATTTATTCAGTTTAGAACATCATGTTCGTTTTTTAAGTAAGATATCTAATTATAAAAAGGATTGTCACATGAAAAAATACTTGGTTTTTTGGTGCCTCTTGACGGTGTATATACCCGTAAAGGCACAACTTTTCATCAACGAAGGCAGCAATAAAAACTATTCAACCATAACAGATGAAGACGGTGAATATGAAGATTGGATTGAGCTTTACAACGCAGCGGCAGTTCCTATAGATTTGTATAATTATTCCCTTACCGACAGGTCCTCTATGCCTGCACAATGGACATTTCCGCATTCTATGCTGCCTGCCGGAGCATACAAAGTTATTTACTGCAGCGGCAAAAACAGAATGGAGACTCTGCCATTTACTGCAGTAGTCAATGATGCAGGCTTCATCCCGCAGCAGAACTGGAACACACATAATTTGAATTCTCCCTTTTATTGGGACGGAGTCAGCAGCCTTGTTATTAACATCTGTAGTTACAGCGGAAGTGGGTATACGGCCAATTCAATATTCAGACAGTCCGCAACTCCGTACTCATCTTCTCTTGCAGCTTTTGAAGATTACAGTGCCGCATCCTGCGCTGCAATTACGGGGACTACTTATAACCAAAGGCCGAATATGAAATTAAACGGCCTAACTATTGGGACAGGCAATATTCAGAACGGTGCAACCGACTATCCTGCTCCCTACGGCAACTGGTATTGGAGTGCCCGGCATCAGTTACTTATACCCGCTTCTGAGCTGATTGCCGCTGGTCTGACTGCAGGCAACATAACAACGCTGGCTTTCGATGTAGTAACACCAGATCCCTGTGTGTACGACTACATTGACATCAGCATGAACCTTTCAAATTTGAGCAGCCTCAGTAATAATTTTATTCCACCGGGCGGAAATAATTTTCATACGAACTTCAAAATTTCGAGTAACGGAGAATTGATTCAGCTTTATAATCCTTCAGGCAACATACAAAGCAGCCTTTTTGTAAACTGTCCGGCTACTGATGTAAGTATAGGTTTATTGCCTGATGCCTCAATAAATACAGCATTCTTTTTACCGGCTACGCCTGCTGCTACCAATAACGGATCTGCTGGATTGGCCGCTCCGGCACTTCCTCCTGCCTTCAGCATGGCATCGGGGATTTTATCAGCTCCGGCCAATATAATCATCAATAATCCCAACGGACCGGGTTCGGAAGTTCGCTACACCATTGATGGAAGCGACCCCAGTCCAGCTTCTGTGCTTTATGACAGTACCCCCATTTTCGTTTTTCAGAATACTGTCCTTAAAGCAAGAGTCTTTGTTCCGGGAAGTATTCCAAGTACTGTTGTTGGAGCATCTTATCTGTTAAATATCAGTCATCAGACACCTATTCTGTCTCTTTATACCGATAACGCTAATTTGTATGGTGCCAATGGTAATTTCGACCATCCCTATAATGATTGGCTTAAATCGGTACAGGTGGACTATTTCGACGCAGCACCAGCTCATAATCTTGTATTTTCACAACATTCCGGAATGATTCAGGACGGTGGCGCCGGTGGCAGCCGCGGAAATCCGCAACGTTCTTTCCGTTTGGAATTGGACCATAATGTAGTCGGTGACGGACCCGTACAGGAGACCCTCATAGAACGCAGACCGAACAGGAATAAATTCAGCAAGTTATATTTCAGAAACGGCAGTAATCAGTTTTTGGCTTTTCCTCATAAAGATGCTGCGCAGGTAGCAATGATGGCCGATGAAACAAATAATTACTATTCGGCCATGCAGCCGGTTTCTGTTTATATAAACGGCCGCTATTTTGGCTTGTACGAAATGCGCGAAAAATTTGATGAAGAGTACTTTAATGAATATGACAATGCAGTTGAAAGTACTGTAGATATTATGAGCCTGAGTTATTATTACAACAGTATTCTGCGTTCGGTAGAAGGAGATCCGGTAGACAGTTTTTTTACGGCTTACAATGAACTGAAAGCGCTCAATCCGGCCGATACTGCTTATTGGTCACAGGCAGACCGTTATTTTGATATGCAATACTACAATGATTATATCATTGCAGAATCTTGGATGCCGAATACTGATTGGCCGCAAAACAACATAAAAATTTATCGTTCCAATGCAACCGGAAACCGTTTCCGCTTCTGCCTGATTGATTTGGAATTGTCAATGAATCCAAATGGATGGACAGATTGTGAATTCGACCATATCGATTATATGCTGAATTACAACAGCGCCAATCCCTATATCAATATTTGGCAGCACGGCCTGCAGAATAACCGTTTTCGCGATTATTTCATCAACCGCTTTGCCGATCTGATGAACACAAGTTACGATACTTCAAGACTGCGTCAGATCAATCGCGATATGTTCAACGAAATGGTGGTTGAAATGCCGAATGAATATGCCCGATGGGGCAATGGCAATATTCAGCAGCAAATGAATGATTTTTATCAGAATTATCTCACTTTTGACAGTCAGCTTATTTGCAGATCTGCAGAGGTTAGAGATGACATACAGTCAGGTTTTAATTTAGCGCAGCAGGTTGATATAAGCCTGGATGTTTTTCCTGCAGCTGCAGGAAATGTAAAGATCAGTACCGTTACACCGGAAACCTATCCTTTAACCTGGGTATATTTTGACGGCCTGCCGGTAAAAATTGAGGCAATGGCCAATCCCGGCTATCGTTTTTCGCATTGGGAAAATAACCCGCTGATTACGGACACATTGAATCCCGTTTTTCGGGATACGCTCAACGCCAATCTGCTCTTCAGGGCTCATTTTGAAGAAATTCCCAACTATGTACCTCTCGTAGAAGATTTTGAAAGGAATTTTACGCTTTTCCCCAATCCTGCCGAATCCAGGATAACCCTAAAATCTGAAAACCCAAATTTGCTTAACAACGCTATTTATCAGATAGTAGCTGTTGACGGACGTATATTGGAAAAAGGAGCGCTTTCTGCTGAAAGTATTAATGAGTTTTCCATAGGGCATTTCCCTCCCGGGCTCTATTTCTTTAAAATCACAGATTCAGGTTCTGCAGTAAACAGATTGATAAAATTTGTAAAAATGAATTGATAGGATGCTTTTTAGGAAAAGCAAATTTATTTACAATCCTTCCAAAATTTCCTCTAAGAGTTTGGGGTAGACCATTCTAGTGAATGACTTTAAAAGTCATATTGGCCATTCCGGTTTAAAAAAAGTCTATTCTTTCCGGCAAAATAAACTTTATCGACTTTTGTATAGGTGATTACTACTGTATAATTGTTTATTTAAAAGAAACAGCCTTTGATCTGCTGACCAAAGGCTGTTGTATATATATTAAACCAAATCCTATAAGAATTCTTCAGGTTCATTAATCTGTCCTGTGGAATGTTTTTTAAA
>CAINVS010000239.1 GCA_903854205.1 uncultured Bacteroidota bacterium
GCAATATCCTACAATAACAATAAAGAACATTATTATTTTCTTAGGGCTGAAATGCAAATCCAATCCGGCAATTTTAAGCTGGCTGATTTAGATTTGGACAAAACGCTTGCATTGAATCCGGCTCATGAGGGTGCACTTAATAATAAAGGTATGATCTTTCAGGAAAGCGGAAATATAGATGAAGCCATAAAATATTATAATAAAACTTTAGCTATCAATCCGAAAAACGGAGAAACCTACTATTTGCGCGGTTTGATTTAT
Organism: uncultured Bacteroidota bacterium; assembly: GCA_903854205.1. Lineage (GTDB taxonomy): Bacteria > Bacteroidota > Bacteroidia > Chitinophagales > Saprospiraceae > Saprospira. The sequence goes on from CAINVS010000239.1 coordinate 262, forward strand.
TTACAAAACGGCATGCCGGATAAGGGCTGTGATGATCTGCAAAAAGGCGAGGATATCGGACATGCTTTGGCAAAAACAGCCAGAATTAAATACTGTTTATAGACTTAAATTTATAAACAGTTAATATCAAAAAGCGAAAATCTTATCAGACTTTCGCTTTTTATATTTAGCAAATTAGCATAACTGTTTAACTCACTATTATTTTTTGTTATAATATTTCAGATAAGCTTTTTGAGCTTTGCTGCTCGGTATTCTTTTTGGATCCGGGAATTTTTTTGGCTTTGCGCAATCGAAATCATCAGCGGTATAGCTTATTTTTTTGTACAGACGGACAGGACTTCCGCCATTATAATTCCAGGCATAATTTAAAGTAACCGCCCAACTTTCGCTATACATGCTTAAATCATCCGCTGCAGCTTTTTCAGGAATAAAATTTCCTTTCTCGATATATCCAGAAGTTAAAACTGTTGTACTGGTTACATTCACTGAAAATTGCGTTTCGTCCCAACTGCAGGGAACAATTTCCATAGATTCAATTTTTACCAAATGTCCCATCAGCTTGGTATTGTTATGTTCTCTAGAACCGGCATCGCAGCAGTCGCAATAATCTAAAACAAATGGATTTTTCTTCAGGTATTTTACAAGTTCTTTAGCCTGATCTTCAGTCATGCAATCCCAAGGATCTGCAAAAAGTACTGTTGTGCTTGCGAAAAATGCCAAAAAGGCAATTAAAAGTGTCTTTTTCATAAGTTTTTAATAAATTGGTGAATCATTTAGAGTAACAGACCCAAAGTTAGTTGATTAACTAAGTTTTTGCAAGAGATGAACGAAAAATCAGAAGCTATATTTCAATTATTATGCAGCCATGAAGAGGCCAATCAATTACTTGGCGTACAATTGGCTCATTCTCAGTTAAGCAAAGCTGAGCGGATTGCTCTTTCCGAAGAATGGCTCGATTTTTTTTGCGGTCGGAAAGATTATAAAACATACTTTCTTTATCCAATACCATTCAGGTATAAAGAATCGAATTATCTCCATGCTATCGGTATTTTGAGTGACAGTATGGAACGATTATACATTAAAAATATTCAGCATAGTAAATTGCCGGCAAGCTTTTCCTTTTTAAAAAAATTGAAAGAATTGCATTTGGATGGCCTAGATCTCACAGATAAAGGTACTGATTTTAGTAATTTTAAAGAACTTCAGAAATTAAAAATATCTTCCTGTAAAATTGATTCTACTGTGATATTTTCAGGATTAAAAAAACTGGAAACACTTTATTTAACTTACGGTTTGAACAAAATTGTAGAGATCGGCAGTTTAACCAATTTAAAATCTTTGACATTATTTGAATCAAAAATTACAGATTGGAAAGAAGGATTTAAATCGCTCTCTGAACTTAAAAAAATTGAAAGAACTGAGTATTATCAATATAAAATGCAATGAAATTCCGGATGAAATTGGGTTACTGAAAGGATTGAAAATACTAGATTTATCGGCAACACGGACACATTATGATCAGAATATATTAACATTGCCGGATAGCTTTTGTGATTTGCAAAATTTGGAGAAATTAGTGCTGTCAAAACAGAGAATATTAAAATTACCTTCAAATTTTGGTAATTTAAAAAAACTAAAATTCTTAGAATTTTCAGAAACTAAAATTGTGTATTTACCAGATTCTTTCGGCCTTTTAAGAAAATTGGAATCTGTTAATTTTTTTAAATGTGAACTAAAAAGATTGCCGGAAAATTTGGAGCTTTTTAATCTGAAGACACTTAATTTAACTGAAACTCCTGTAGAAACTATACCTCAAAGTTTGGGAAACTCCACTAAACTCCAAGTATTGCTTGTTTCGAGATGCAGTCAATTATCGTTTATGTCTCCAATAAATATCGACTTTATTGTAAAATTAAAAAAACTTGTACTCCTTGAACTTTCACAACTAGGATTTAAAAGTATACCTAATGAAATAGCGAATCTGAAAATGCTCAAATCTGTTGAAATGAGGCACAATAATATCACCGTTATTCCTCCGAGATTTTATGAACTGACAAATCTGGAATTCTTAACGCTTGACCATAATTGCATTAAAGAATTTTCTAAAGAAATTGGAAATTTAAAAAACATAACATGGTTAAGTGCCTCTGATAATTTTTTAAAGAGATTTCCTGCAGAATTTTATGAGTTGCCCAAACTGGAAATACTTAAATTATCAAATAACAGAATCAATGAATTTAAATGGAAAAGGGGTCAGTTAAAAGAGCTGAAATTACTTTGGTTATCGCACAACAGACTGCGTAGTATATCTTCAGAAATTCGTTATTTAAATAATCTGAGAGAACTGAGACTTGCAAGGAATATTATTAAAGATTTGCCTGTTGATGCTATTTTGAGTACTAAAAATCTGACAAGAATGACGATTACAACTCAGGGATTTTCAACTGATAAAATTGCTGATATTCGAAGCCGTTTGATTGATAAAATTAAAAATTTAAAAATGTGGAATTAGCTTTTTTATGAATGATATTTCAGAAAATTTATTTCAGCTGCTTTGCAGTCCTGTTATCGCAAATCAACTATTGGCAGTACAATTGGCACATTCACAACTGAATGTTGAGGAGCGAATTGAATTGTCCAAACGTTGGCTTAAGTTTTTTTCCGATGAGGAAATTTCTAAAAATTTTTTCTTTCCAAATTATAAGAGTGGTCAGCTGAATTCAAAAAGGGAGGAATACATTTATGCTGCAGGTATTCTTTCAGATACCTTAGAGTCAATTACACTAAGACATTGGCAAGATTCAGATCTTCCGGCCACTTTCTATTATTTTAAAAAGCTAAAGGTATTAAATATTGAACATGGCAAACTCTCTGTTTTTCTAAAAAAATTGGATCATTTTCCCTGTTTAACAGAATTGACTGTTCTCAATGTTGGTTTAACAACACTTCCTGATGAGATTGGAAATGCAGCGTCTCTTGAAATTCTAAATTTGAGAATGAATTATCTCCAAACTTTAGGAACAGGAATTTCTCGCCTAAAAAATCTAAAAAAACTGTCATTGGAACATGACAGGCTTACAGATTGGAAAAGTGAACTTGAAAACCTGTCCAAGCTCAAAAACTTTGAGCATTTGGAAGTAATGGACAGTGCCTGCGAACATCTTCCTTCCGAAATTGGATTGTTGGATAATTTAAAAGTACTCGATTTTCAATCGCCCGGACCCTATTATTTTGTAAATGCCGGTCGGATGTTTGGAGATTGTCTGGTTTCAGTCGCTGAAGAAATCGGAGATTTGAAAAATTTGAAATACCTCTGTTTTAAAAAGCAGCCTATAAAAACACTACCGAATGGAATTGGCAATTTAAAAAATCTGAAAGAGCTGAATTTAAGCAATTCCGGAATTGAAGAATTACCTGAAACCTTGGGTGATTTGGAAAAGCTGGAAAAATTGGATTGTTATAAATCTGCACTTAAAATGCTGCCTGAATCTATAGGGGAATTGAAGCATTTGAAAGAATTGATCGCTTCTGACAGTCAAATCAGTATCATTCCGGAGACAATCGGCAAAATTAAATCGCTCGAAGCACTGCGACTTTCAAGACATAGCAGAAATAAAACTATTGCAGATATTAATTTTGACTGGATTTGTCAATTGGATAACCTAAGAGAACTGGAATTGAGTAATTTAAACCTGAGGACTATCCCCAGCAATATGTCCCGCTTAAAAAAGCTGATTATTTTTACTGCTAATTTTAATCAGATCAAATACATAGATCTTTCTATTTTTGGAATTAAAACGCTGAACAGGTTGTCTTTAAACCATAATATGCTTTTTGAGATTCCTGCAGAAATTGCCAACTTGACTGAACTTACTTTATTTTCTGCCAGTGTAAATAAACTCAAATCTGTACCGGAAGAACTTTTTCAATTGGAAAAATTGGAAAAAATCAACCTGACACATAATCGATTGGAAAAGTTTGAATGGAAAGAAAATGAATTGAAAAGTATAAAATCATTGTTATTGAATGATAACAGAATAAGCCATTTATCAGAAAAAATAGCAGGCCTGAAAACTTTGAACGAACTGAAAATGTTGGCTAATCCATTAGAAAGCATTCCAATTGAAGCAATTAAACAGCTTCCCAGATTATTTTATCTTCATCTTCCAAGAAGTATTTATACAAATGCAGAAATACTCGCTTTTCGTGAACAATTAAAAGGAACATGCGCAGCTTATGATTTAAGATTTTAGCACTATTTTAGCACTATTCAACAATAGCTTCCAAGCCTCTAAAATCTACGGGTACTACTTTCGATAAACCCTGAACCATAGTCACACCGTACATAATATCTACTGAAGCCATAGTTTTTTTATTGTGGGTGACAATTATAAACTGTGAATTTGCCGAAAAGTCCTTGATGATATTGTTGAATTTTGCAATATTGGCATCATCCAAGGGCGCATCCACCTCATCGAAAATACAGAATGGCGCCGGTTTTAGCAAATAGAGCGAAAAGAGCAGGGCAGTAGCAGTCAATGTCTTTTCTCCGCCTGAAAGCTGATTGATCGACAAAGGTCTTTTCCCTTTTGGCTTGGCAATTATCTCAATGCGCGATTCCAGCGGATTTTGCGGATCGGTCAAAATAAGATCACAGGTATCATCTTCTTCGAAAAGACTGCGGAATACTACGACAAAGTTTCCCCTCGCTTGGTTAAAAGCATCCATGAAAAGTTTAGTAGCCGTGGCATCAATTTCACTGATTGTTTCCATCAGCGTTTCTTTGGAGCTGATGAGATCCTGACGCTGCTGCGAAATAAAATCGTATCGTTCTTTGGCCTCGTCGTAAGCTTCAATAGCCATCGGATTTACAGCACCGTACTCATTGATCTGACGACGCATTTTTTCAACCTGCTGTTCCAATTCATCGCCATCGAGTTCCTTATTTGGTTCACGATTAATCAATTCATTGATATTCAGTTCAAATTCCACGCGCAGACGCTCTCCGATAGTAGAAAGCTGAATTTTCACTTCATTGAACTGATTTTCAAGCTGATGAACCAATTGTATGGCAGTTTGGTGATTTTTTTGCGCCTTGCGCAAATCTTCTTCCACCTGATGAATACTGCCTCGTGCCTGAAAATATGCCTTTTCGGATTCGCTGAGTTGCCCCTGCATGACTTTCTTTTCCTCGTAAAGCTCCTGAAGTTCCGAATCCGTTTTATTGATATCAGTCTGAACTCCGCCAAGTTCAGAACCTGACTGATAAAGTGTCTGTCTGTCGCGTTCGAGCTGCTGCAGAAGGTCCTGTTTCTGGCGTTCGCAGAACTCCAATTCCTTGCGAAGACCGCTCAGTTTATTCTGTTGTCTTACCTGTTCAATATGTTTTTGGTTGTAAGCCGAAGAGATTTTGCTCAATTCGTCAGCCACCGTTTTGAAGGAACTGTCTTTTTCAGAAAGCTGATTATTCAAAAGCTCGCTCTGCTCCTCGAGGTGTTCCATATCACCCTCCAAATCACGGATTTTACTGCGTAATTGTTTTATCTGATCTTCGAGCTGCGTTTTTTGAGTTTCTGTATCTATTTTAAAAATCTCGAAGTTATCGAGTTTACTTTTTAGTCCGATGCTTTTTTCTGTCAACTGTTGCAGGAGCTGCTCATTGCGTTGAATATCGCGTTGTTTGTTGGCTGCACGAAGATCCTGAACCTGTTGTCTGAGGCTGTTTTGCTGCCCTTGAAGAGTACCTGCGCTTCCTTGAAGAACTTCAATTTCTTTCTGCAGTAATTCCAAATTTTTCTTACGGCCAATCGTTTTTCCTTCAAAAGCTCCGACGGAACCGCCATGCATGGAAATGCCCTTATGGGTAAAACGACCGTCTTTTGTCAGCCACACAATTCCGTTGAGCGAAACATCAGATTCTGCCAAATCATCCACAATGTAAACATTACCTAAAAGTTGCTGTGCAAGCGATTGATACTCTGTATCGAATTCCAAAACAGAAATGGCAGAAGTTCCTTTCTCCGGTTTCCCGTTTTGTGCCATAGGCTGTTTTGCCAATTTATCCATCAAAAGAAAATTGGCCTTTCCTTTCTTGTTTTTGTCCAACAATTGAATAGCAGAAACAGCTTCGCTGATGTTTTTTACAACATAGTAACTGAGCATAGCTTCCAAATAATTCTCAACAGCTGTGCGGTATTCGGGCTGACAGTAGAAAATATCAGAGAGTAGCGGAGCAGACTCTGCCCAGGTTTTGTCCTTGCTCAAAAATTTGATGGAATCGGGAAATCCTTCCATGTTTTCCACCAAACTCTTTAAAAGCTGATATTCATTGCGTTTGGCATCGAGTATCCTGTTTTGTTTATTCAGTTCCTCCGTGCATTTTTCCAATTGTTCCTCTGCGTTCTGCATGTCGCTTTGGCGCTTATTCTCGGTATCTTTGAGTTCCTTCAGCAGATTTTGCTGTACATGCAGTTCGATTTCAATCTGTTTAGATTGATTTTCGACCTCTGCCATTTCGGTAGAACGCTGTTGAAGTCTTTCTGCCAGCTGTTGAATCTGCTTGCGGAGGTTCTCCTGCTGCGACTGATTTACTGCAATCTGTTTCTCTGCATCTACAATGCGGTTGTTCAGTTGTTTTTGCAGTTGCAGGAAATTGTCAAGCTGTGATTTGAGATCACCATGTTTTTTACGGATCTGTTCCAGGCTGTCAAAAGCTTCCTGAAGTTCACCGTTATATATATCGAGAATTTCTTCTTCCGAATTTACCTCGCCCTGGAATTTGGAAATATCTTTTTCTGTTTCCTGCTGTTTTAATACTGCAGCTTCGATTCGGCTTTCCAGTTTTTCATTATTCTGTTGAATAAAGAGGGTTTTCTGTGAGAGCATTTTGGAGTCATTCTCCTTGTTTTTAATGCGCCCGACCAGATTATTCAACTGTTTTTGTGCCAAGGAAAGCTGTTGTTCCTGATCCAGATGTGAGGCTTTTGCCTTTTCTACCTGCTTCTCAAGCACATTTACATTTTTTTCAGCAGATTCCAATGCAACTTTTTCCAGTTGAATTTTGGTTTCCAGCGATTTAAAGCTGTTTTTTAGGCTGTTGATTTTAATACAGTGCAGCTCAATACTCAAGGTTTTGTATTCAGCTTTTAATTCCAGATAACGCTTAGCTCTTTTAGCCTGTTTTTCTAATGTTTTTACCTGCCCTTCAATTTCAAAAAGCAAATCTTCCACTCGGGCAAGGTCTTCTTCTGTCTGCTGCAGTTTAGAAAGTGTTTCTTTTTTGCGCAGTTTATATTTGGATACACCTGCGGCCTGTTCAAAAAGTCGAAGACGGCTGTTATCCTTATCGGCCAAAAGGTCATCCACCATGCCCAATGCGATGATTGCATAGGAATCGGGACCCATACCTGTATCGGACAAAAGATTGTTGATGTCTTTCAGACGGCATTTAATACCATTCAAAAAATATTCACCGCTGCCGTCTTTGTATAAGGTGCGCTTGATGGAAACCTCCTGAAATTCGGTTGGCAGGATGCCTTTATTATTGTCAAAATGCAGGGTAACCTCAGCAAGTCCTGAAGCATTACGGGTTTTTGTGCCGTTAAAGATTACATTCGTCATACTGTCCGAACGCAACTGTTTGGTTTTCTGTTCGCCCAATACCCAACGGATAGAGTCAACAATGTTGGACTTACCGCAACCGTTTGACCCTACAATCCCAATCACATCTTCACTGAAGTTGATGACGGTTTTCTCTGCAAAACTTTTAAAACCTTTAAGTTCAAGACTTTTTAGGCGCATAATAATGAAAGTATATATAGGCTTTTCGCCAATTGAATCAATGTCTGTCTATAAAAGCTTGCAAAAATAAGGTTTTATTTTGGCTTTGTCAAGTGTTGTGTTTTTTTTGGTTTTAAGTGGAGAATCTTTAGCGTTTTGTTGTTAAAATTTGATGTTTTGTACTGCTATGTTCAAAGATCGGTTTAAATTTTTTTGAATTTAATAATTGTATCTATTCCTCAAAAATGCTATATTCGTGTTGTCATGAGATGTTAGACTCAATAATATACTCCCAAATTTTTTCAAATTTAAAATGGAAGAACAGACTAAAATAATCATATACAATACAGCTGACGGTAAAACTGCAGTAAGGCTCTATGCCCGCGAAGGAATGGCTTGGATGAGCCAAAATCAGTTGGCTGAACTTTTTGCCACCTCAAAACAAAACATAGGACAACATATAGCTAATATATTAGAAGATAATGAGTTGAATGAATATTCAGTTGTAAAGTATTTCTTTACAACTGCCCCCGATGGAAAGAATTATGAAGTAGCTTTTTATTCTCTTGACATGATTCTGGCAATAGGTTTCAGAGTGCGGAGCAAAAGGGGGACACAATTTAGAATTTGGGCGAATCAGAATCTTAAAGAGTATATGCTTAAAGGTTTTGTTATGGATGATGAGCGTTTGAAAAATCCTGACGGTCGTCCGGATTATTTTGACGAACTGATGGAACGGATTAGAGACATTAGAGCCTCTGAAAAGCGTTTTTATCAGAAAGTACGAGACCTATTTGCGCTAAGCAATGATTATGACCATAGCGATGAGGCAACTCAAATGTTTTTTGCTGAAACTCAAAATAAGCTACTATACGCAATAACCGGACAAACAGCTGCTGAATTGATTCTGGCAAGAGCAAATGCCGAAATACCTAATATGGGTCTGACCTCTTGGCAGGGAAATATTGTTCGTAAACAGGATATTACAATTGCAAAAAATTACCTAAGTTTTGATGAAATAGACAGTCTAAACAGATTAGTAGTTATTTTCTTGGAAAGTGCTGAGCTAAGAGCTAAAAACAGGCAAGATATTACGATGCAGTTTTGGCGCGAAAATGTTGACAGAATGCTTGATTTTCAGGATAAGATAATCCTTAAAAATTTAGGTACAATCAGTAATGAAACAATGGAAAGCAAAATAAGAGAAATTTATGATCAATATGATAAAAAACGAAA
>CAINVS010000240.1 GCA_903854205.1 uncultured Bacteroidota bacterium
GGACTCAAGATTTTCATTCTTGCAAGAGGGGTTCGACTCCCCTACGGGCTACAATTTAAAAGTGATAATAAAATATTTTTATTTTATTTAGCATAATTCTTATTTTTTGCCTTTTGGCCAGTTCGTCTATCGGTTAGGACTCAAGATTTTCATTCTTGCAAGAGGGGTTCGACTCCCCTACCGGCTACAAAAACCAACCTGTCAGATTTTTCTGACAGGTTTTTTTTGTGTAGTATCTAAAAAACGTCAATTTTATTCTAAATTGCTTTAAAATTCGTCATTAGAATTTTAGTTCGCTACACCGAGTCCTTCGGGGTTCGGCAGAATAACCAAAAATTTCATTTGCATCAGCTTGTAAAATCTTTTGAAGGGACAGCTATAGACATCATAAAAAACTCATTCGTTGCAAAACGGAAGATCAGTCAAAACAAACTATGTTGGAATACAAGGAAATTTTTAAGCAATTGGATAAAGATCCCTATTAAAGAGTTGCTCTGAAAAGTTTCGACATCATTTCCCGGTTGGAAAGTCACCTCAGTGGCCGAAGTTTCGCTGTGATTACTTCATTAAAATTCAAATACTTAAAAACACCTTAGATGTAGTAAGGAATTAAAAAATTGTAAATTAATGCTCAAATGACCTATCTCATTTTTTAAAATAAGAAAAAACGGTTATTTTGATGCGTAAACTTTCAGCAACAAATAAACTTTCTAAAAAATTACTTACATGAAAAACATACTGGTCCCCACTGACTTTTCAAAATATGGTAAAATTGCCGAATCTACTGCAATTTCAATTGCGGAGAAAGCAAAAGCAAATTTGGATTTTCTTCACCTTATGGATATTCCAAAATATTTAAGTCAATCGGCAACTGCAAAACCGGAACTCCCTGAAGAGCTAAAAATCGCAATAGGTGCAGCACATCAGTATATGAATGACCTCAACCACAATGCCACTCAAAAGGGTTTGACGGTCAAAACATTTATCAGCGAAAATGCATCTTTTGATGTTATCAAAAATCATATAGTGCAGCATAATATTGACCTTATTATTATGGGCTCACATGGCGCGAGCGGCTTCAAAGAGGCTTTTTTGGGCTCTAACACACAAAAAGTATTACGTTCCGTTTCTGCGCCTGTTTTGGTTTTGAAAGAAGAACCTAAAATCATGAATTTCACTAATATAGTTTTTGCCTCTACATTTAAAGAAGATGTACACAATGCTTTTGAGAAAATCCTAAGCTTTGCAAATCTTTATGGGGCTAAAATTCATCTGCTTTTTGTCAATATGCCTTATAATTTTGAAGAAACCGCTAACAGTAACGATCGCATGCTGAAATTTGCTGCACATTATCCGGGCAACAACTTCACTACTAATATTTTCAATGCTTTTGACGAAGAAAGCGGTATTTTAAAATTTAGTGCCCTAAACAATATCGACCTTATTGCCCTCACAACTCATGGCAAGTCAGGTTTTATCCAAATGCTTTCACCTTCAGTAACAGAGAGTTTGGCCAACCACTCCAGCCTGCCTGTTCTGAGTGTTAATGTAAAATAAGCTTAGACCATATAAAATACAGATGTCCAATTTTCCGAAAACGTTTTTGGATCAGATGCAGGAACTGTTTGAAGTAGAAGAATTGAAGGCATTTTTTAGTTCTTTGGAAACGGTGAGTCCTGTATCTTTGCGGTATAATCCTTATAAAAAAACTGAAATGCCCACAGAGTTAGAACCTGTACCATGGGCATCAAGGGCTTTTTATTTAAAGGAACGGCCAAATTTTACGGCCGACCCACTCATCCATGCAGGTGCCTATTATGTACAGGAGGCCTCCTCCATGTTTTTGGAACAGGCATTGAAACAGCATGGTAAATTGGAACGCCAATTAAGAGTGCTTGACCTTTGCGCTGCCCCCGGCGGCAAAAGCACCCTCATCTCTGCCCTGCTCAATGAAAAAAGTCTGTTACTCAGCAATGAAGTGATAAAATCCAGAGCTCATATCCTGGCAGAAAATATTCAAAAATGGGGACAAGACAACGTTTGGGTTTCACAAAATGACCCTTTAGAAATCGGCAAGGTTCTACCGGCTTTTTTTGACATAATTGTTGTAGATGCCCCCTGTTCGGGCGAAGGGATGTTCCGAAAAGCAGAACACAGTATCGGAGAATGGTCACTACAGGCTGTACAGCACTGCGCTTTACGCCAACAGCGTATTTTACACGATATATGGAAAGCTTTGCGTCCGGGCGGCATTCTGATCTACAGCACCTGCACTTATAATGTATCGGAAAACGAAAAAAATCTGCTGAAATTCAAAGAAGATTGCGATTTCAAATCACTTAAAATTATGTGCCCTAAGGAGTGGAAAATTACGGAAACTAATCAGGATGATTTGTATGCTTACCGATTTTATCCGCACAAATCAAAGGGGGAAGGCTTTTTCCTAAGTGTATTGCAAAAAGCTGGTGAAAGTGCCGTTATTACGCCAAGGGTAAAAAAGACAAATCTGAATAAAGCCGCCAAAGAGACTGAACAGCTCAAAAATTGGTGTTCAGATCCTGACAAATATCAGCTTTGTCAAAAAAATGAAACTATAAAAGTAGTCCCCCTTCATCTTTGGCAGGAGGCACAAGTACTTGAATCGCTTTTAAATATTGTTTATGGCGGTGCCGAATTGGCCGAACTGAACCGTAAGGGATTTTCTCCTCTGCCCGCCGCTGCACTTTGGACCGGACTGAATCAGGGCGCTTTTACCTGTGCAGATTTGGAACTGGAAACAGCTTTAACATATCTAAGACAGGACAATCTGCCTATCGATAAGGCAGAACAAAATGATGGTTGGCAGCTTATTAGATACAAAGGGCTTGGGTTGGGTTGGATAAAAAAACTGCAAAATAGGGTAAACAACTATTTTCCAAAGGAATGGAGAATTAGAATGTCAATGGATAAATTGAAACAATAACCATTAAATTTACATAGGTTTAACAAAGACATAATTTTGGATACCATCTACATATCAATTAAAGTGGTAATTTTGCAAATTAAATAAACGCTAAAAAATTGTTATGAAGGAAGCAAACGAGTTCAAAATTCTGATAGCCGACGATGAACCTGATATTTTAGAATTTGTAACCTACAATCTTATCAAAGAAGGTTATCAGGTAACCACTGCCCGCAACGGTCGTGAAGCAATTGAAATGGCTAGAAAAGTGCACCCTCATCTTATTCTTCTGGATATTATGATGCCGGAGCTCGATGGTGTGGAAGTATGCAGAGAACTGCGTTCAGACTCCGATTTTAAAAATACAATAATTGCTTTTCTCACTGCAAGAAGCGAGGACTATTCTCAAATTGTCGGTTTTGAAGTCGGCGGAGATGACTACATTACAAAACCTATTCGCCCAAGAGTCCTTTTAAGCCGAATTACTGCTTTACTGAGGAGATACAGCAGTTCCTCTCAAGAAGACCATTCTGATATAATAAATATTGCCGACCTAACAATTGACAAATCAAAGGTAATGGTGACAAAAAATAGTGAATCTATTATATTGGCCAAAAAAGAATTTGAGCTGCTTTACCTTTTGGCAACAAGACCCGGAAAAGTGTTTACTCGTGAGGAAATTTTCAAAAGCGTATGGGGCAATGACGTAATAGTCGGCAATCGCACGATTGATGTTCACATTAGAAAAATAAGGGAAAAAATTGGAGAGGATTATATTAAAACCATAAAAGGAATAGGCTATAAATTTGAATTTTAAGATTTTTTTTGAAAGTTAACATAGCCTGTTTTGTATACTTATATATATACTTTACATTTGCAGTATAATAAAGCCGAACTCAGAAGAGCCTCGGCTTTTTTTATCATTATAACTGATTCTCATGTTACTAATTTCTCCAAAAAATCCAACACCACAAATACTTGCTTTTATAACAGCGCTTAATCATGCTCTGACAACAGCATTGGTGGTCATCATACTAAAACTTATTTTTCCGGACATCATAGATTGGTGGCTGATAGGGTTGATTTTTATTCTACATCTCACCTTTGCCACAATAGCTATTTATGAAGCATTAAGACATTTTATTTACAATAAGGTCAAAATCATTTACAAATCCATTCACAGTCTGAAAGCGCCCAAAAGCAGCCCACCTATTCAGGTTGATATGAATACCCATATTATTGACCGGGTAGAGCGCGAAGTTACTGAATGGGCTAAGGACTGGACTCAAGAGATAAAGTACCTGAAAAAAACTGAGCAATTCCGTAAAGAATTTATTGACAATGTGTCACATGAATTAAAAACACCTATTTTTAATATCCAAGGTTATCTGTATACCCTAATTGAAGGCGGCATGGACGATCCTGATATTGCAGAAAAATACTTGCAGAGGGCTATCGATAATGTAGATAGAATTGCTGAAATTGTTCAGGATTTGAACCAAATTTCAAAATTTGAATCCGGTGGTGTACAGCTCGACATTAAAAAATTCAACATTCAGGATCTCGTGTCAGATGTCATGGCAGAAATGGAGTTCAGCGCTGCCCGCAAAAAAATTGTATTGGAATTGAAGGATCATGCGCATAAACCCCATTGGGTCAATGCCGATAGGGAAATGATTAGACAGGTTTTGATAAATTTAGTATCAAATTCGATAAAATATGGGCGCGAAGGCGGAAAAACCTTGATTGGATTTTACGACCTGGATAAAAATATCCTTGTAGAAATATCCGATACAGGAAAAGGTATTGCGCAGGATCATCTGCCCCGGCTTTTTGAACGTTTCTACAGAGTAGACAAAGGTCGATCCAGAGGTGAAGGCGGCACCGGATTAGGTCTTTCAATAGTCAAACATATCATTGAAGCGCATAATCAGACTATAAATGTCAGAAGCCGATTAGATGTCGGTTCTACCTTTGGTTTTACTTTAGAAAAAGCAAGAAAACAGGATTAAAATTCCCAAATTTTATCAATTATAATAAATGTCTATATATGGAAATAGGCTCAGTTATTATTTTTATAATTGTGATTTTTTTGGTAGTAGCAATCGTTGCTAGTAATTTCCAAGAAAAGATTAAAGAGAACATGGCCATATTGGGGCAAAGGTTAAATCTTGAATATAAAATTAACAAACCTAGTACATTTTCTGCATTTCTTAGATATACACAACCGGAACTTGTCGGTGTTATTTCTGAACGCTACCCGATAAGAATCTACATCAAAGCAAAAGGCAGCGGAAAAAATCAGGTCTATTATATGGCTTTTGATTTGGACAGCCGCACAAATAAACCTTATCGTTTTACTCTGATGCACGAGGGATTTTTCCGAAAATTGGGCAAGGCATTGGGTGTACAAAAAGACATTGAGATTAGAGATGATGAATTTGACAGTCAATTTATCATCAAGTCCGACAATGCTTTATTTGCAAAGCAATTATTGGTCGATCCGGAGCTTCGGGATGTTTTTCTAAACCAATACAATTTACTGAATAACGGAGAATTTAAAATCGAAAACGGCAAGCTTTTCTACGAGGGTATAAAATCTATTTACAATTCCCGTGAAATTGACAACATGGAAGGTCTCGTAAAAATGGCTCTGGTATTGGTGAAAAGATTGGAGGAAATGGAGAGTGAAAGCTTTACAGATTTCAAGGAATTCAATTAAATACTGTTATGCAAACGGCAGTTTTCCTACTAAAATCTACCTGAAAAACATAAACGGAGCTCTCAGTTATGCTATGAAAATGGACACTAAAAGTAATTTTCCATTTGATTTTAGTTTAATTCTAAAAAAGAACAATTTTGGATTCTCTGAAAAAACAGTCCAAACAACATATTTTGACATTTTAAATAACTTTATCATCACTTCAGATTAACCCCGTACAGATTGACAGCCTGTTTAAGGATGAAGAAATAAAACAGCTCTTCCTTACGAAAAAAGACATTCTTGAAGGTATCTATCAGTTTAAAGCAAGGTATAATTATTTATGAAGAGACTTATACTGCTGAAAAAAGCAATGATACCGATAAATTCAAAGATATTGTCGTTCTCTGTCTCTTCCTCAGCAATCGGCTGCATGAATTGCCTTCAAAACTTGAAATTATACCTGATAAAGAAAAAGAAAAGCGACAAATCAAAAAGTGAAGTTGTAATTTTACTCTTTTAAAAATTTTAGTATTTGATTTTCAACATGGATAAAATACAATCCATTTGACAAGGCATTGACAGAGATTGAATTTCCTGATACCATAACACCTTTTTGAACAACTTGACCTATTGTATTAAAAATGATATAGTTATTTTCACTTTCAAATGGCATTGAAATAAACAATTCTTCTTTTACCGGGTTTGTTATGATCGAAATTTGATTTTTCGAGATAATTTCATTCTCAACAGCAATCACAACAAAATATTCGAATTGCCCGTCATAATCTATTTGTTTTAAGCGATAATAATTAGTGCCTTCCAAAGGATACTCGTCTATAAATTGGTAATTTGACCTTGTATCGCTGTTGCCAATACTTTTCACTGTACCAATTTTTATAAAATCAACACCCTCCATACGTTCTATTTCATAATAATTGCTGTTTGTTTCAGAAGCAGTTGACCAACTGAGTTCATTTTTACCAGCTTTGTCAACACCATTAAAACTCATTAATTCAATTGGCAAAATGACACATGGCGTCGTGGGAGTCGCCACAATTTGTCCAACATAAGTAAATTGAGCCGAAGGATTTGAGCCAATCGGAATCGTTGGGTTTGAACGATAAACAATTCTTATCGAATTAACCTTGGCAGTGAAGTTAACGTTGATAAGTGAACCGCCATTCCCACGAGCTGAATTGTCTATAATTGACTGACTGATTGTTCCTGTCGCAGCATTGTAAACTGTACCATTCTGCATTCCGGTCACACTCGAAGGAAATACTGTTGTTCCTGAGCAATTTACAGCAGAAACAATAACAAGATCAGCAAAGTTATTATTTGTATTAACATCAAAAAGTGTGAACCTCGGATTTTCTATTGGTGCTGTGAAGGTCAAATCCAAGGTTGACGATGAGGTTGTATTTAACCAATCCATACCAATTACCAAGCTTGTTCCTGAAACAGTCGGTGCCACATTTCCGGGGCCATAGGTCGGTCCGGAGCCGGAGCAGTCGCAGGACACAAAACAATCAGTACTTCTTAATGTAAAACCGCTACCATCTGTAGAGGTAGTACAACCACCTGTACTTGAAAGCCTTGCGCTCATAGTTATACCTCCACTGAGACGTGTAAAAGTATAAGCATCTTTTGAAAAAGTTCTCCCTCTAAACTGTGGGCTTCCAATTTGTGACCAACCGGCAAAACTGAAAGTTTGCCCAAAATGAACAGTACAATTTATCAGTACAAAAATAAGTGTAATGTATAGTTTCATATTTTTGATTTTATATAAGTACAAATATAAATAGACTGCTTCGGTAATTTTTACTGTTCTATTTCAATTATACCAATTTCAAAAAAATAAAAACATCCTAAAAGTATTTACAAATTATTAACATTCAATGAAATAGAATTATTAACACAAAATTATAACAGCGCTATTATTCGATTTCAAACAGATTTTGAAACAACAAAAAATTATTTACGAGTAGCTGAATTTTGGACATAAAAAAAGGGCAGCAAAGCCACCCTTAGGAATTTATATAGACAAAAGTCTTATTTAAAAGCATTTATACCGGTTACATCCATACCTGTAATGAGCAGGTGAATGTCATGTGTTCCTTCGTAAGTGAGTACTGTTTCAAGATTCATCATGTGGCGCATGATTGGATATTCGTTTGTAATACCCATTCCACCGTGGATCTGACGTGCTTCGCGGGCAATTGTCAATGCTGTAATTACATTATTGCGTTTTCCCATAGAAACCTGTGCAGGAGTCGCTTTGCCTGAATCCATGAGCGTACCGAGTCTCCAGGTGAGCAATTGGGCTTTGGTTATTTCAGTAATCATCTCTGCCAATTTTTTCTGTGTCAATTGGAAACCTGCAAGCGGTTTGCCGAACTGTTGACGCTCCAAAGAATAACGCAACGCTGAATCATAGCAATCCATAGCTGCTCCCAAAGCACCCCAGGCAATACCGTAACGGGCTTTACTGAGGCAGGAAAGTGGTCCTTTAAGGCCTTTAACATTTGGCAGCAATTGAGATTTTGGAATGCGGGCATCCTCAAAAACCAATTCGCCGGTAATAGATGCGCGAAGTGAAAGTTTACCATGAATCTCAGGCGCAGTTACACCTTTGGTGTCCATGTCAACAATAATACCGCGAATATCACCTGCTTCGTCTTTAGCCCAAACAACAGCCACATCGGCAATTGGCGAGTTTGTAATCCACATTTTGGCGCCATTCAGAATATAGCAGTCACCATCATCTTTGATATTTGTAATCATGCTGGAAGGGTCAGAACCATGATCCGGTTCTGTAAGACCAAAACATCCTATAAATTCGCCGGAAGCAAGTTTTGGCAAATATTTCATGCGTTGTTCTTCAGTACCGAATTTATAGATTGGATACATGACGAGTGAGCCCTGTACAGATGCGGCAGAACGGACACCGGAATCTCCGCGTTCCAATTCCTGCATCATCAGACCATAGGTAGTTTCATCTGTGCCTGCACATCCGTATTTTTGAGGAAGACTTGGGCCAAAAGCACCTAATTCGGCCAAACCTTTTACAAGATGTCTTGGATAAATAGCACGATCATAGCAATCTTCAATAATTGGTGATACTTCCTGACGTACCCAATCTCGAACTGCGTCGCGAGCCATTTTCTGCTCTGAAGTAAGCAATTCGTCAATGTTGAAGTAATCGTGATGTTGAAATCTGTCCTGTTTGGCTACTCTTTTAATGGAAGCCTGTAGTTCTTCGTTTGTCATATGAGTTGTGAAAGAAAGATAAAGGATCAAAGTATGTTATTTAACCAACTAATACTAAACAGCTGCAAAACTACTAAGTTTAAATTATTTCACAAGCAGTAAAATCCTTTATTTTAGTTTTTTAATTCAATATATTTTACAAATGCACCATTGTCAATACATTGACAAATAAAACACTTCTCAGATTAAGTAAAATTTACAAAGAAAATCACTACTAACCGACAAAAAAAATAAAAATTAGGAGCTATCCGATACAGGTATAGCTCCTTTTTCATATTTTAGTTTTACCACAAACATATAAATATGAAAAGTAAA
>CAINVS010000241.1 GCA_903854205.1 uncultured Bacteroidota bacterium
ATTACTTTTCAACAGTGTTTATTTTATCATCATAAATTACTTGTTCAGATATATTATAGTAAAGTCCCACTACAATTGTGATGGGACTTTTTTATTTAATTATTCAAAAAAATTGAATTTAACCGGATCAATCGCCACCATTAACGAAGATGTTAACCAAAAACAACTCATTTGGCTGCATATGATGCAAACACAGACAATTTGATAATTCTATGAGTGGTATTTATATTCATATCCCTTTTTGTAAAAAGGCGTGTAATTACTGTAACTTTCATTTTTCAACTTCAATGCAATTGCGAAGGCCCATGATTGATGCCATCAAAAAAGAATTGGAGCAGAGAGTCTTTTATTTGGCGGACTCTACGGTGCAAACGATATATTTTGGTGGGGGAACCCCTTCTCTGCTCAACTCAGATGAATTGATGGAAATATGGGCTGTCATCGAGAAAAATTACAAATTGGATAATGATCTTGAAATTACACTTGAAGCAAATCCGGATGATTTAATTTTGGAAAAACTCAAATCTTATCGAAATGATACTATTATCAATAGACTAAGTATTGGAATTCAGTCGTTTCATGATCAGGATCTGATCTATATGAATCGGGCGCACAGTGTTATAGAGGCCAAAGAATGCATTGTAAACGCACTCAATTTGGGTTTTCAGCAGATGAGTATCGACCTTATTTATGGTACGCCCACTATGGACGATGAACAATGGCATGAAAACCTCAGAACAGCATTTGCCTACGGAGTGCCGCACATTTCCTGCTACGCACTGACCGTTGAGCCAAAAACAGTGCTGCAGCACCTCATTGTAAAAGGGAAAGCTCAGGAAATTAATGAAGAACATACTGCCCGTCAATTTGAGATTCTTCTGAAAGAAGCATTGAATCAGGGCTATGAACAATATGAAATTTCTAATTTTTGCCGCCCGCCGCATTATGCAAGACATAATTCGGCTTATTGGCATGGAGAACATTACTTGGGGATAGGCCCTTCTGCACATTCTTTCAATGGCAAATCCCGTCAGTGGAATATTGCCAACAATGCAAAATATGTGAAGGCTATAGCTGATAACGAAAAAGCCTTTGAGTTGGAACAATTAACGTCTGAAGAGCAGTTTAATGAGTACATACTTACTTCTTTGCGTACCAAATGGGGGGTTGATTTGACCCTATTGCGCAATAAATGGGGAGAAGAAGCGGAAAAACGTTTTTGCACTAATATTCAAAACTATCTTAAACAGGATTACCTTGTAGAAGTAGAGACTAAGTTTGTTTTGACAGATAAGGGTAAATTATTGGCAGACAGTATTATATCCGATTTGTTCTGGTAGTTTTAATTACAAGGGAAGTTTATTTCATCCCTCCCAATTTGCTGAATTTTACTTTCTCTTTCAATGTAATTCAAAATAGCACCGATTTCTTTTCTGCTCAGCATGTAGAACGCCGGCATCGTCTTTTTACCATTGGAAATATATACGCAGTTGGCCAAATTATCGCCCGATTTTATCATTTTTTGCGAATTATAAATAAAATCGATCAGCCAATCCCGAACTCTGTAAATGTGTATGTTTCCCAGGGCCGGAGCGCTTTTTCTTTTACGAAAATCATCGGAATGACATTCACGGCAATGCCCTTCAAAAAGTTCCTCACCATTTTCAGTTGTTAAATTGAAATTTTGAAATGAAACTATCGTTAGTAAGAAGGAAATAATAAGCAGTGTTGTAATTAGAAAATTCATAGCCTTTTTTTTGTACAGCAATTAAGCTTTACAACGAATTTAAGCATTTCTACTAACTTAGCATTAAACTTTTCAGATTTTATGTTTTCATACGATATAACTTTATTGACAGACCGCCGCTACGATAATCCGGCAGTGCTGACTCCTTATATTCAGAATGTTCTAAAAGAAGATGAGTTATTGCGCAAAGCATTGGAAAAAAGAGGGCTACGGATTAACAGAACCTTTTGGGATAACCCTGATTATGATTGGAAAAGTACCCGATTTGCCATGTTCAGAACAACTTGGGATTATTTTGAACGTTTTCCCGAATTTTCGGAATGGTTGGACCATAGTTCCAAACTTACCGGATTTATCAATCCAATAGAATTGATTCATTGGAATTTAGACAAAAATTATCTTGACGAACTAAGACAAAAAGGGATTAATATTCCCAATACAGTTTTTATTAAAAAAGGAGATCAACGCGATATAAATGAAATTGTACAGCAGAGCGGTTGGCAGGAACTGATATTAAAACCGGCAGTTTCAGGTGCATCAAGACATACTTACCGATTCACGGCAGGGGAGACCGCATTATATGAGTCGCTTTACAGTGAACTGATTGCGGAAGAATCTATGCTGCTGCAGGAATTTCAAAAAAATGTTTTGAGTAGGGGTGAAGTGGCATTTATGGTTTTCGGAGGAAAATACAGCCATGCAGTTCTGAAAAAAGCAAAACCCGGCGATTTTAGAGTTCAGGATGATTTTGGAGGCTCTGTACATCATTACACTGCATCGAAAGATGAAATTGCCTTTGTTGAAAAGGTAATGTCTATTGTAAACCCTGCACCTGTTTATGCAAGAGTTGATATGATCTGGGACAATAACAATGAGTTTTCAGTTTCAGAATTGGAAATGATAGAACCCGAACTTTGGTTAAGAAAAGATACAAATGCAGCTGAAATGTTGGCTGATCAATTGTATAAAAGTTATTTTCAATTATAATTACTGATTTATACTTTCAAGTACAGCGATGCTTTACTTATGATGGAAAAGTACTTACCTGGAAAAATCCCAAAGCTATCAATATCAATCGTTTTGAAATCAGTGGTATCAGCAACACGCAGGAGCTGTTGGATAAACTGAAATAAAATATTTTAATTTAATAATAAGAAACAATGTCAAAATTCGAAGAATTAAGTCAGGCATTCACGAATGCCAGAAACCTTTTTAAGCAATATGAAGAAGATTGCAAGGTTTTTTCCAAAGAAGTTTGGGATAAACTGATTCATTATTACGAAATCCCACTTTCAGATATTTCTTTGCACAATATAGATGCCTATGGTGTTCCGGACAAAATTTTAGGATTTAAGGAATTGATTTTGGCATTGCGCGAAGATGGTTATTTTGAATTTGGCGTCGGTTTTACGCTCTTTGAAACGCCCAAAGTCTATCCCTATCCGCATTATACCATTGTTTTGCCCGTTAATATTGCAATTGACCGCGATGGAAAATATAAGGCCCGTTATGGAGAATCGGGTAAGGAACATA
Organism: uncultured Bacteroidota bacterium; assembly: GCA_903854205.1. Classification (GTDB taxonomy): domain Bacteria; phylum Bacteroidota; class Bacteroidia; order Chitinophagales; family Saprospiraceae; genus Saprospira. Next base: position 3,281 of record CAINVS010000241.1, read on the forward strand.
TCATTGATAGGACTAAAGATGCCGATTATCATAAGTTTTTTGATGAAATGTATAAACTTATCAAATCTGAATACGAAGAAGGACTCTCAAATCTGCAACTGCACAATACCTTTAGGGCAATTGGTTTTAAAAACAAAGAAGATTAACAGTCAATTATTTACAGTAAATATTATGAAGTATTTTGCTTTTCTAATCTTGATTTTCTTCGGTTCCTGCCATTTTTATCATTCACATGTGCCAATCAGGGGCGCTGAAAATTCAAAAGTTGAACAAAAATTACTTGGCTTTTGGCATTTTGCCGAAATTGACGAGGTCAGCGGCTTGTTGAGTAAAACAGAAGAATCTCTGCATGTCATGAATTTTAACGGCAGAGAATATGCTGTTATGACGGAAAGTAATGGTGAAACTGCACTGTTTAAGGTACATTCCACTGTCATTAATAATAAAACCTTTCTGAATATTTATCCGGTAATCGATGCTAGTCTCAAGGCAGAATCAAAATACTATTTTTTTGTAATAGATGCGATGCATGAAGACAGCGCCTCACTTAGATATATCACCGATAGCATCAAAGTCGAATTTGATAAGTCCAAGGATTTGGAAAAATTCCTGAAAAAGAATTACTCAAAATTGGATAAAGAATGGATGAGTGCCCCTTTTGTTTATTATCGAGATTCCTATTTTACATGGGATAAGGTGAACGCTGAAAAGTCGACAGATATTGAGGAAATGTGTTTGTTGAAGGTTACGCCGACTGAAAGCGAAAATATTGCGGCAGTACACCTTTTGAGTATGTCTAAAATGACAATTGACCTGAAATTAGGACAATATATGATCTCAACTGCTTATCTCAGTGATGAGGATATCAGTAATTTCACAGCAAGAAAGCCTTATCTGCTAAAATTTAAAAATGGGAAATATAGACTCCTGCATTTCTCGGAAGACATGAAATCCTGTTTGGATAAATCGGATGGAAAACTTTATAGTTTCAAACAGGGACCGACGAATAAGACGCTGAAAGTTGGTGAATAATTTGAGGATTTGAAAATAGTGATAGTATTATAAAAATTTGAGAATTAACAGTTAGTCGGCGTACATCTTCAAATCCTCAAATTTTCAAATCCTCAAATCAATTATCCTATTTCTTAAACACAAAATAAACCGCCAATACCAAAAATACAAAACCGATCAGGTGATTCCACCTGAAGGTTTCCGTTTTGAAAAAAATCAGGGTGAAAGCCATGAAAATAATCAGCGTTATCACCTCCTGCAAAACTTTCAGTTCTATCAATGAAAAAGGTCCGCCATTGCCTTTGAATCCAATCTTGTTGGCAGGCACCTGAAAACAGTATTCCAAAAGCGCAATCCCCCAACTGATGAGGATTATCCCAAAAAGCGGCAAGGAATCAAACCATTTAAATTCCTTAAATTTTAAATGACCGTACCAGGCAAAGGTCATAAAGACATTGCTGAGGATAAGGAGCAATATGCTGTAGAATGCCTTCATTCTTTAATGATGTGCGGATTTATTTAAACAGAAAAAACTGAATTAGAAATATTATTTGTTTAAATTCATTTACAAAACATTGATAAATAAATGTTATGAATGTAATAAATGATTTATTCAAATAATGGAGTAGGTGTTTTTAAAATGAAAGTCAATTGAACTAATCCGCACATCACCACATCCGCACAACTTGTCCCGACCCAAGACGGGATCCGCACATCATTTCACCACCGACCCATTCGCCACGCCTTCCGTCGGCTGTACCAAAAAAAGTTTACCCTCCGGCGTTTCAGCCGTCAGAATCATACCGTGCGACTCAAATCCGCCCAATTTTTTGGGTTTGAGATTGGCCACCACAGTCACCTGTTTTCCGACCAAATCCTCCGGCGCATAATGCTCGGCAATACCAGATACAATTGTTCTCGTTTCCGAACCCAAATTGATACTGAGTTTTAGCAGACGGTCTTTTTTGGGAATGCGCTCAGCCGATTCAACCGTACCGACCCGCAGTTCCAACTTGGCAAAGTCATCAAATTCTATCGGCTCTTTGGCGGCAGTCTGTTCGGTCGCTTTGGCCTTCTGTTCTTCAGCCTTAGCCTCAGCCTTTTCTTCCTCCTCAAACTTTTTCATCAACTCCGCCAAAGCAGTTTTTTGCAGGTCAATCAATTCCTGCCAACGCGGTTCTTTTTTGTTCTGAATTTTGGCAAAAAGCACCTCCGGTTCATTGATGACCGAACCTGCAGGCAAAATCGCTTCTCCATTATTCAACAAAGTCTTCAATCTTTCAAATGCGCCGGCAACTGCCTGCGGCAGCCCCAAAAAATTGCGCATTTTGGCTGCAATAAAAGGCAGGAAAGGCTCAATACAGAGCGCTGAAACAGCTGCAATCTGCAAGCCCAAGGCCAAAACAGCAGGAATCTCAGCTGCTTCGGGATTTTCCTTGGCCGTTTTCCAGGGTGCATTGCTTTGAAACATGGCATTGCCCAAACGGGAGATTTCCAACACCGTGCTGATGGCATTTTTAAATTCAAAAGCCAAAATATCATTTTCCAACTGTTCCACCAGTGGCAACAATTGTTCTTTGCAAAAAATGCTGTAGGTCGAACTCGTTTCCTCAGTTGCACCCTTTATTGTCAGATTGGTATCAAAAGCAGGAGCCTTGCCATCACTGTATTTTTGGATAAAGGAAAGAACGCGGTTGAAGAAATTGCCCAGGTTATCGGCCAATTCATTATCGTGAAGCGCCACAAACTCATCCCATTTAAAATCGCCATCCTTGTTTTCGGGCATGGTTCGAATGAGTGCATAACGCAGCGCATCCTCCTTATTCGGAAAATCGGCAAAGTCAATCAGGTACTGATGCTGTTCAATAACCCAACCCTTCGATTTGGAAAATTTTCTACCCTCCAGATTCAAAAACTGATTGGCAGGAACATTCACCGGAAGGGCAAATTCGCCATGAGCTTTCAACATAGCCGGAAAAACAATACAGTGAAATACAATATTATCCTTGCCGATAAAATGGATCAGCTCCACATCATCGCCCTTCCAATAATCCTCCCAGTTTTTACCATTATCCAAGGCCCATTTTTTTGTGGCCGAAATATAGCCGATAGGCGCGTCGAACCAGACGTAAAGCACCTTGCCTTCTGCACCCGGAGCAGGAACCGGCACGCCCCAATCGAGGTCGCGAGTAATTGCACGAGACTGCAAACCGCTGTCGAGCCAGGAAAGACATTGGCCCAGAACATGTTTGCGCCAGCTTTCGGGATCATGATGCTGTACCCCGTTTATTTTTCCGGTTTCAATCCACTCGCGAAGTTCGTCGCCATGCTTATCCAGTTTGAAATACCAGTGCGTAGTAGGTTTCAACACGGGAGTATTGCCGCTCATCGTAGAGCGCGGATTGATCAGCTCGGTAGGAGAGAGGGCCGACCCGCATTTTTCGCATTGATCGCCAAAAGCCTCTTCATGGCCGCATTTTGGACAGGTCCCCGTGATGTAACGGTCTGCCAAAAACTGTTTGTAAGCCTCGTCATAGTACTGTTCGGTTTCTTTTTCTTCGAATTCACCGCCCTTTTTATTCAGAAAACGGAAAAATTCCTGTGCCGTTTCATGATGCAATTTTTCGCTCGTACGGTGATAAATATCGAAGGAGATCCCCAGTTTTTCAAAAGTCTCCTTATTCAAAAAATGATAAGTATCGATAATTTCCTGCGGACTGCGTCCTTCCTTTTTGGCGCGGATTGTAATTGCAGCACCGTGTTCATCGGATCCGCAGACAAAAGCCACATCCTTGCCCTGCAAACGCAGAAAACGCGCATAAATATCCGCCGGAAGATAAGCTCCCGCAAGGTGTCCAAGATGTAAAGGCCCGTTGGCATAAGGCAGAGCCGCAGTTATAGTATGTTTTTTCATTCGCTTCGCTGGTCAGTAAAATACTGAACTTTATTTGTAAGTAGTTGATTAAAAGCGGAAAGTATATTTTGGAATGCTTTTTATTGTAGCCATCCCATTTCCCACTGCAAAAATAGTCTTTTAGAACAAAACAACTAAGGCATTTTGTTCCAATTGGATGTATTTTCTGATAAAATGTGAAATTTTAGGATAATCAACCTTTCAACTAGGGTGGAAATTTTTATGGCCTGCCCCAAGGGTCGGGCTATCCGCTACGGTCTTCGTGCCTCGCCCCTCATCGTTACCTTTAGTCCCGAGACAAGCGCTGCTATCCCTCAGGCTGATAAACGGTCTCCTTTGGAGTAGTTTATTTTGCCAAAAGTCTGATTTTGTTTTTAGTACCCCTTTTCAGCTCCTTCGGTGCTTTCGGCTTTGCCGAACTGAAAGTCCCCTACTTTATTGATCGAAGACCAAAATAAAGAGAGGAACTTAGGGCTGAGTTGAAACCCTAGCCCCTTAGTGGCGATATCTTTGAGTCCAAAGGGCACAAATAGATTAGAGCTCCTTCGGATGAGTCGCATTGATTATAAATACAGGCAAAATAATCCTGCTCCTACCTCACAATAACAGGGCTGCTTGCCTGCATACCCTCATCATTATACATCATAATAACATACATGCCGGCACTCAGTATGCTCATATCAATAAGGTTAGTATAAGCAGTTTCCATAACGGGCTGACCTAGGCTGTTATAGACTCGCAACGTATAATTTTCATTGAAATCACAAGCGCTGCACTGTAGATTCAAAAGCCCCTGTGTAGGATTGGGAAAAACATTTAGGGAAACTGTTGCTTTGTTTTCAACAGCTTCTGTACCGATAAGATAAGGATTTGCCTCAGTACTGAGCAAGGGACGTATCATCACAGCAGAATTGATCTCGCTGTTGATCCATGCATTACCGCCAATTTTTACAAAAGTTTTGTCATCGCGATCCGTATTTCTGTCCACACCTACAGGTACAGGAACAGTAGAAGCCTGCTGCCATCCCACATAGAAAGTAGTATTAGCCGGAAGGCCTATCGGAGCAGCAACACCAGTAAAGTCAGCCAATTCGACATAGTACATACCACCAAATCCGCCTACATGCCGCAGGCGATAGATATCTCTTGAGAATACTTCATTTTCCAAACTGTCGACCCAAACTTTTACATTGATAAAATCATCCTCTGCATTGCGGTTGGTATAGTATGGCAGGTGAAAATATATGCCGCGCAAAGTATCATCTACTCCGGTTTTAAATTCAACAGCCAACTGTGTGCCTACTCCCTGCAGATAGCATCGCATCTCGGGAGTACCGTCATCGTAAGCATAATAATTGCTGAGTCTAGTATAACTGTATGCCGTATCGCTATTGGTATAAAGCGGATTGTTCTGGAAAGCTGTGGGATTATTGATTGTATATGTGGAACGCAAAAGGGTTGGCCCTGTGGGACTGTATGTGGCGAAACTGCCGGTCAATACAGTGTCATAGCTGTCTCGGATATTTGGACTCGGTAAATAATTGAAAGAAGGCGTTGATACATTCATCAGATAATTGCCCAAATCGGCTGTATCCTCTACTGTATAGGTTCTGTCTAAAGCACCGCTCTGATTGGAATGGTTGAAGGTGCGCATGCTCAGTGTATCGTTCCAAAGTCCGCTGTTAAAATGTCTCCAGGGAATTGCAGTGTATTTTTTAAATGCAGAAACCGGAGGCGCTGTGAAACAGATATCGGAATAATAGACCGGAGCAGTAGTATCTATGCGGTTTTCATCCATATATATATGGTCCAGATGCCAATGATCGTTATTACCGCAGATGGCAGCCCTGTTTCTGAAACGGAATTGAAAGGCAGCATGAAAATAGGCCGAATCGTTCAGCAGCACAAATCTTTGATTAAAGGAAAGCATGTCAAGTTGCGACACGCTGTTGGATACCCCTTCGTATCGGGTAATCTGTTGCCAGACCAAAGCCGTATCCAGAAATTCCAGAATAAGTGAGTCATACAGCTCGGGGCGATCACCCAAACCCTGTGCCTGATAGAAGAAACTGAGTACAATGTTATTGGCGGCTGATTTTCCGGAAAGGTCGATGGGTTGTGAAGTGAGGGTATCAGCCGGATTGCCGCTGTTGGGATCGGCGGTCTGATCATAAGGTCTGCCGTCTGCATTCAATCCATCCAAAGTTGCTGTTCCGATACTTGGCGGAAAGTAGGCCATTGTCTGATTGATAAAAGCATGATTATCCTGCCATTTAGCACAGTCGGGAAAGACAGCGTTGGGATTATTGGCAAAATCATCAAAAAAAGGAAGGCTCAATGTCTGAGTAGGACAGACCACTGCGTTTTTTAGTCCCGGATTTTTTTCAAGAATGTCAATGATCGTGGGATTGGCTTCTAGAGGAAGCAGCTGTATTTGCGCGTATTGCGCCGAAACAAAGCATAGATGTGCAATTGCAGCAAAAAGGACCTGTTTGAAAGTCATAAATTTATATTGTCTGTACTAATAATATTTGAGATCAGAAGTGCATGCTACTTATACATAACGCAATACATACTCAAAGCGTATAGGCTGTTATTAAAGTTTCATAACCTGCAAATATAGGATTTAGAGTTTTTAAACTGAAACCTTATTGAGGAATTGTCAAATTTAAAAACGGGGCTATTAATTTAAATAAATGAAAAAACGGCTTCGGGATACCCGAAACCGTTTTAATAATTGGATAAACGATTGTTTATAAACCGCCTTCTTTTGGTTTAATAGTGTTATTTAATTTTCCACTGTTGTTGTTGTTGGACGGTTTTATTTTTCCGCCAGTTTTATCAGCATCTTTATTCCCTCCATCAGGATTACTGCTGCGGTTTTGGGTACCACCCGAACCATCACTGCCATCGTTTAGAACTGTACTTTTTGTATCAGTACCGGCACTGTTGGTAGCCGTGATGATATAAGTATTGTTACCAGTAACCAAAGGAATATTATCTGCTACAAATGCGCCATTTGTAAAAGTAAATGCAGTGCTTATGATACCGTTTACTTTTAAAGAGATTTGATTGGCAGAAGTAATATTGCTTATTGTTGCTCTTAAAGAACCTTCAGCTCCACTTCTTGGAAATATCATTGAACCTCCAAAATTTGAAATAACCGGAGCTGCCTGTGTTTGCACAGCACAATTGCCAACATTCGCAGTTTGAGTCTGTGTCGCTCTGCCTCCTGCAGTATTGACTGTAATCTCATAGCTGATGGTATTTGGAACATTGGTCGTTACATTATGTGTATAAGAAAATGCGCCATTATTGAAGGTGAATCTGCTTGTCAATACACCATTTACTTTAAATGTAATCTCACTCACATTGGAAACATTGAAAAGCGTTGTGCTCACATTTATAGAGCATCCTCCATTTGTCTGCGGGACAACATTTGCACTTATCTGATCAATCGTCGGTGGTTTTGGCGGATTGTAATTGATGACTGTAGATTTAGTATCTGTTCCTGCGCTGTTTGTGCCTGTAATTGTAAATGTGTTAGCACCCTGATTCAGACTGATATTAGAAGCACTGAAGCTGGTACCGCTAAAATTGAAATTAGTCAGATTCTGTCCATTAACCATAAAGCGAACACCGCCCGGATTGGTTACATTTAAAATCGTCGCGCTGATGTTGGCAGAACTTGTGGCCGAGTTGGAAGGATTTGCTGCTGGTGCAGTAATGGTTACCAATGGCGGTTGAACGGGAGCTGCGTAAACAATAGCTACATTGTCACTGGCATTGCCGTCCTGATTGCTGGCACTTATAACTATACTGTTGTTGCCATCATTCAGATTCACATTATTTGCGCTGAAACTTGTTCCGTTCATACTGAAATTACGAACATTCTGACCATTGACGGTAAATGTTACACTCTGTGCATTATTTACATTCGTAATCGTTGCATTGATTACCGCTGAAGCACTGTTAGTATTGTACGGATTTGTTGAAGGATTGGTAATAACAACAGTAGGCGGAGTTACAGTTCTCACCGGCTGATAAACAATCACTGCATTATCGCTGGCTGTACCATCCTGATTTGTAGCAGTTATGATAACTGTATTATTGCCCTGAACTAATGGAATATTGATGGCTGCAAAACTTGGACCGTTCAGGTTAAAGTTTGTATAAGCTGCGCCGTTCACCGTGAATGTTACATTTGCAGCACTGCTCACATTGTTGATC
>CAINVS010000242.1 GCA_903854205.1 uncultured Bacteroidota bacterium
GCGATTTGAACTTGTTTCAACCCTTGATTGGCATATTTTTATCCCACTGATGAAAACATCCTGAAAGAAGCCATTGCATCGGTTAATTTTGAACCATTGCTAAAGATAAAAGCTATTCTTAAAAAATTATTCAAGCCCATCCTCGGGCTTTTTTTAATATAATAAGGCCTATTTTTACCAAAAAACTGCTATTTTTATAACTGAAAGCAGTTAAAATTACGATGTATATGAAAAAAATTGCCGTACTCACCTCAGGTGGAGATTCTCCTGGAATGAACGCCTGTATACGGGCAATTGTCCGTACTGCTCAATATCATAATTTAGCTGCAGTTGGAATTCGAAGAGGGTATCAGGGACTGATTGAAAATGATATCATTGAGCTGGATGCCCGAATGGTTGGCGGCATCATCAGCAAGGGAGGTACTGTTTTGGGAACCGCCCGAAGCAAAGATTTTATGACCGTAGATGGTCGGAAAAAAGCCTACGAAAATCTGAAAAAGCATGGGATTGATGCAATTGTGGCATGCGGCGGAGACGGGACTTTCACCGGAGCTACTGTTTTCATGAAGGAATATATAGACATTGCCATTGTCGGCACACCAAGTACAATCGACAATGACCTTTATGGAACAGACTATACAATTGGTTATGACACAGCGCTGAACACCGCAATGGAGGCCATCGATAAAATCCGTGATACTGCTGACGCACATAACCGCTTATTTTTTGTGGAAGTGATGGGCCGCGATGCGGGATTTATTGCCCTGCGTAGCGGTATTGCCACAGGTGCCGAAGCAATTCTGGTTCCGGAAATCAGAACAGTAAAAGAAGAATTGATCGAAGATCTTAAAAAAAGTTATGAGCTCAAAAACGGCTCCTGCATAGTTGTAATGGCCGAAGGCGATGATGCCGGACATGCCTATCAGTTAGTGGAAATGGTAAGGGGCAAAATTCCTTACGAGGATATCAGGGTAGTTGTGCTGGGACATATTCAGCGCGGCGGCAGTCCAAGCTGTTTCGACCGTGTACTCGCCAGCCGATTGGGTATTGCCGCAGTGGAAGCCCTGGTAAAAGGTAAAAAAGGTATTATGCTGGGCCAAAATGGCTTGAAAATCACAGAAGTTCCTTTTGAAAAAGCTATCAAACACCATCAGGAGTTGAGTCCTTATCTGGTTGCCATGATGGAGGTACTGACGGTCTGACAATAATAATGAAAGAGGCTATGTCTCGTTTCGAAATAAGTGTAGCTTTAAATTTTTAGGCATAATGACCTTATTACTTATATTTATCGGTGGCGGATTGGGAAGTATCAGCCGTTACGGATTGGGAACATTGTTTCCTTATCAGGGCGGATTTCCATGGGCAACTTTTTGTGCAAATCTTGCGGCAGCCTTTATTTTGGGCATCGTGATGGGCTGGCTGGCCAGACAAAATCCCGATGCTGCTTTTGGCAATAATATGAAATGGTTGCTCGTCACCGGATTTTGCGGCGGATTCAGTACCTTTTCCTCTTTTTCCAATGAGACGCTGTCTATGATAAAACAGCAGCAATGGACTTTAGCAGCTATCTATATCGGGCTGAGTTTATTATTGAGTATATCGGCAGTTGCTGCAGGACTGCAGATTAAGTTTTGAAAATTGGTTCATCTGATAATCTGCCAACTGAACATCTGATAATCTAAAAATTAATGAAAGATAAAAAATCAGCCTTACATATTTCAGAAGGAACCGAAAATCCGGGTACTTTCGACCCCAAGCTGCTGCAGAAATTCAAACGTAAAAAGCACAGTGTTGAGGAGTATGTAGAGGGCATAATGGGTGGTGATCGCATTCTGCTCAGCCAGGCCATCACCCTAATCGAAAGCAGCAAAGAGGAACACCAGGCAGCAGCAGAGCAAATCGTTGCTGCCTGTTTGGAACAGCCTCACAATTCCATAAGAATAGGCATTACGGGTTCCCCCGGTGTCGGAAAAAGTACGTTTATAGAATCTTTTGGCAAGCTGCTCATTGAAAAAGGATTGAAAGTGGCAGTATTGGCTATTGACCCCAGCAGTCAGCTCACTCACGGCAGTATTTTGGGCGATAAAACGCGAATGCAGGATTTGTCGGTGCACCCCTCAGCCTTTGTGCGCCCCTCCCCTGCCGGCGATTCTCTGGGCGGTGTAGCACGCAAAACGCGTGAAACAATATTCCTTTGTGAAGCCGCGGGATTTGATGTCATTATTATTGAAACAGTGGGCGTGGGACAGTCTGAAACTGCCGTTCACTCTATGGTCGATTTTTTTCTGCTGTTGCTGTTGCCCAATGCGGGCGATGAGCTGCAGGGAATCAAGCGAGGAGTGGTAGAGATGGCGGATCTTATTGCTGTCAATAAGTCGGACGGAGCAGCAATGAGTCAGGCAAAACTCGCCAAAGCACAGTATCAGAACGCTCTGCACCTATTTCCGCCAAAGGCCGGCGGTTGGATTGCCACGGCTGAACTTTGCTCCGGCCTAAGTGCTATGGGCATTGATCTCATTTGGGAAAAAATAGGCGAATTTAAAAGCAGTATGCAGGCAAACGGACATTGGCAGCAACACAGGGCAGAACAGTCAAAATACTGGATGCATGAAAGTATTATGCAACATCTGAAAGATCTTTTTTATCATCATCCGGCAGTGTTGGATAAAATGCAGGCTATTGAACAGGCTGTAGAAGAGGGAAAAATCTCTTCATTTAAAGCGGCAAAGATTTTATTGGATACGTTTCTGAATTATGAATTATGAATTTTTCATTGACTGTCTGAATGACAAATACTATTCAACTAAAAATCAAAAATCAGCTGGCTTAAAATTGGCGACTTAATAACGAGTAAAACACCCACGACATCAATCTGGAGCAGCATATAAACTTGGACTAACCGCCTTTGACGCACAAAACTACTTGGAAACGAATTATATAAAATGAGCCCTTACAAAACCAAGAAATTGATTTAGAACTCAGGCAAACAAATGTTTCAACCATCAATCTCATCCGCATATTTTCACATCATCATATTAAAAGTATGACAATACAGCAGGCACAGGAAGCCGTTGACAACTGGATAAATACCATAGGCATCCGTTACTACGGAGAATTGACAAATACGGCCATTCTCATGGAAGAAGTAGGCGAAGTAGCGAGACTGATGGCCCGAATTTACGGTGAACAGTCTTTCAAAACAGCTGAAAAAGCAGCCACAGCAAAGGATGACTTGGCGGAAGAAATGGGGGATGTACTTTTTGTACTCATCTGTCTTGCCAATCAGACAGGTGTGGACTTGGGTGCTTCGCTGCAAAAAATCATGGACAAAAGAACTGACCGTGATGCCGAAAGGCATGCCAATAATCCGAAACTGAAATAGTGTCAACAAACTCGCATTTGGCGGATTGCCAACAAATTTGTACTTTTGCAGTATTAATGAGTCCTATTTATTAATTACTTCTTAGAACTTTAGAAAATGAAAGTAGCAGTAGTCGGCGTGACCGGAATGGTCGGACAGGTAATGTGCCGCGTATTGGAAGAGCGCAATTTTCCAATCACTGAATTTATTCCTTCAGCCTCTGAAAAATCAGTAGGCAAAGAAGTTATGCTTAATGGCAAAGCCTACAAGGTAGTCAGTATGGAAACTGCAATTTCTATGCAACCCGATATTGCTATCTTTTCTGCAGGTGGAAGTACTGCCAAGGAGTTTGCACCAAAATTTGCAGCTGTGGGCACAACCGTTATCGACAATTCATCGGCATTCCGAATGGATGAGGACAAACCGCTTATCGTGCCCGAAGTAAATATTGGCGATCTGAAACCTGAACATAAAATTATTGCCAATCCCAACTGTTCTACCATTCAGATGGTCGTGGCCCTCATGCCGCTGCACAAGGCTTACGGCATTCAGCGTTTGATAATTTCTACCTATCAGTCGATGACCGGTACAGGTGTGAAAGCTGTAAAACAGTACGAGGAAGAATTGCATGGCCAAAAATCGGAAAATCCGGCCTATCATTATCAGATATTCCAAAACTGTATTCCGCACTGCGATGTTTTTAACGACAACGGTTACACCAAAGAAGAAATGAAACTGGTGCATGAAACCAAAAAAATATTGGGCGACAACAGCCTGCGCATTACAGCAACAGCCGTGCGTGTTCCCGTATTGGGCGGACATTCGGAAGCCGTAAATGTGGAGTTTAAACATGATTTTGATCTGGCAGAATTGAGACAGATTCTGTCCAATTCGCCCGGGATTGTTTTGATGGATGATATTAATAACAATGTATACCCTATGCCGCTTTTGGCACAGCATAAAGATGAGGTTTTTGTAGGTCGTCTGCGCCGTGATGAATCTCAGGAAAAAACACTGAATATGTGGATTGTGGCCGATAATCTTCGCAAAGGTGCTGCTACAAATGCAATTCAGATAGCCGAATACCTCGTAAAAAAAGGTTGGCTGCAACAGCTAAGCATAGAAACTAAGTGATGCACAGAACAGAGCTGAAACAGATTTTTGTAGAAATCACAGATCTCGACAACGAAAGCAGTGATTTAAACATGTTGGAGGCATTGGCCAACAACGCTGTCTATGTTCTGTCCAAAATGCAAAAGTCAGAAAATATTAATGAAAGGGCAATTTCCGGTCAGGTACTGACAGATATGCTGCATACACTGAATAAAGAATTGATTTGGGCAAAAGAAGAGGAAATCCCTTTGGAAAAACACAACTGGTTTATTAAAGCCAAAAAACAGATTCTGGAAGATATGAAGGCACTATTCGAATAAGAATGATTAAAAATAAATACGTTTACAATCCATCGACCCTTCGCTACGAAAAGGTTCAGAACGCCCGACAGAAAACCATCCGGAATCTAGTTGCAGCATTGCTTTTACTATTGCTGCTGACAGCCGGAATTTATCTGCTTTCATCTGATTTTTGGGGCAATTCCAGACAACAGAAGGAATTGGCAGAAATGCAGAAACAGTACCGCGAAATGCAATCGCATCTTGAACTGATGAAAAAGACACTTGAGAATCTTAACGAAAGAGATGCAGCTATTTCAAGACAATTGTTGGAATCGGAGCCGGGCGAAGAATTTACAAGCCGGAAAGTAAAAAGTCCCGAAGATCTGAAACAGCTGAAGGACACAGAACTCATTGGAGAGCTTTCCCATAACATCGGGGAGATGAGAAAGAAATTGGCAGTTTTATCAAAAACTCAGGCTGAACTTAAATCGGCCGTGAAAGCAAAAGAGAAAATGCTAAAGGCTGTTCCTTCTATCCGACCCGTTATCAGTAAAAGCAACGTTGAGTATTTATCAGGGTTCGGTTACCGTAAACATCCAGTTTTTAAAATTCTGAAAATACATAACGGCATCGACTTCGGTGCAGCTATAGGTACCGCCGTTTATGCCAGCGGAAATGGTAAAATTCAGCAGGTACAGCAGAAGAAAGACGGTTATGGCAACAGCATTGTGATGGATCACGGTTACGGCTTTCAGTCCGTTTATGCACATCTTTCCGAGATCAGCGTGAAGGTTGGTGACGTGGTAAAACGCGGGCAGATCATCGGTCGTGTAGGCAATTCCGGCGGAGTTGCACCGCATCTGCATTATGAAGTTATTTATAAAAAGAAACGTGTCAATCCCTTGCATTTTTGCCGAGAAGGAATTACTGCTGAGGAATTTCAACGATTCACTGAAATGGTTTCTAAGGAAAATCAGGCACTTTCCATACATTAAATCCCGATTAAAAAAATATAATGACAGCTACAGAACTTTCAAAAAAATTGGCAATTTCAGCAGCAACTCTTCGGTCTTGGGAAAAACATTTTGCCATTTGGCTTTCGCCGGATTATAAGACGGATAAAATATACAATCAGAGTGCTTTTCAGCAATTTGCCGTCATTAAATACCTCATTACAGATCGCGGATTTACCGTGGAGGGAGCACTGAAAGAAATTGAACGCCGTGAAAGCATGGACGGAGATCAGGTTTTTCTGATTGAGAAATTACATTCTCTGAGAGGCTTTCTGATTGATTTGAGAGAAAAATTGGACTAAACTACCACATATGATACATTTAAAACCACCTGCAGTTTATTCAGAGGATAAAAATTTGCCTTCTATTTTTCTTGCGGGAAGTATTGAAATGGGCAAAGCTGAAGATTGGCAGTCCTATGTTGCCAATGCACTTTCGGATCTTGAAGTTTTGATCATTAATCCC